>JAGASB010000176.1 GCA_017621955.1 Clostridia bacterium
TACGTTTATTATTGCAACAGCTGCCGTTTCAAAAAACAGCGTTTCGTAAAAGAAATATCCGAAAGCCATTATAATAGCACCTGCCACTCCGCCGACAATTTCGGCAAGCATGACTTTTTTCGTCGCTTTCAATAGCAGTTTGTAAAGAAGATAAGCAACTATCGCCATTACCGTTTTGATAAGTAAAGTCCCCGGCGCATAAGTTATATACCCGAAAAGGTCCGCTAGTGCCGAGCCGACGCCGGCTGCTATAGTTCCGTAAACAGGTCCTAAAATAAAAACCGAAAGCAAAACGAAAGCGTCGCCTAAATTCACGTATCCGAGTGGTAACGGTACTCTTATAAACATTGTAGTCACAACGGTGAGTGCCATAAATAATGCGGTTAAAACCAGTTTTTTTGTCGTAACGTTTCTCATATTTATTTTACAGCGTTGAAGCCACCCTCCAAATCGGCGATAATATCGTCTATATGTTCGGTACCGATAGAAAGCCTGATAGTGTTCGGCTTAATATCTTGCTCAATAAGTTCACTTTCCGACAGTTGACTGTGCGTAGTCGTTGCAGGATGTATTACCAAACTTTTAACGTCGGCAACGTTTGCAAGAAGTGAAAATATTTTAAGATTATCAATAAATTTATGCGCTTCTTTTTGCCCGCCTTTGATTTCAAAAGTGAAAATAGAGCCACCGCCGTTCGGGAAATACTTTTTATAAAGTTCGTGGTCGGGATGGTTTTCAAGTGACGGATGATTGACTTTTACTACCTGCGGATGATTTGATAAATATTCAACGACCTTTTTAGTGTTTTCAGCGTGACGCTCTAATCGTAACGACAAAGTTTCTACCCCTTGTAATAATAAGAAAGCGTTAAACGGTGAAATAGTTGCCCCCGTATCCCTTAAAAGAATCGCACGGATATAAGTTACGAACGCCGCTCTTCCCACCGCTTTTGTGAAAGACACACCGTGATAACTTGGATTAGGGTCAGCAATTTGCCGAAACTTGCCCGATTTTTCAAAGTCAAAATTACCCGAATCAACTATTATGCCACCGAGCGTAGTGCCGTGTCCGCCAATAAATTTAGTTGCCGAGTGAACGACGATATCTGCGCCGTGTTCGATAGGACGGAAAAGATACGGCGTCCCAAAAGTGTTATCTACGACTAGCGGAATATCGTATTTATGCGCTAAAGAAGCAAGCGCATCCACGTCGGGAATATCGCTGTTAGGGTTACCTAGTGTTTCTATATAAATTGCGCGAGTGTTAGACTTAATTGCGTTTTCCACTTCATTTAAGTCGTGAATATTAACAAAAGTTGCGGTAATGTTGAAATTTGGCAAAGTATGCGCCAAAAGATTATAACTACCGCCGTATATAGTTTTTTGCGCTACGATATGTCCGCCGTTTTGCGCAAGCGCTTGAATAACGTAAGTAATCGCCGCCGCACCTGAAGATAGCGCTAATCCTGCAACGCCACCTTCTAATGCGGCAATTCTCTTTTCAAAAACGTCTTGCGTAGAATTAGTAAGTCTGCCGTAAATATTACCAGCATCCGCTAATCCAAATCTTGCGGCTGCGTGCGCAGAATTTTTAAAAACGTAAGAAGTAGTTTGATAAATGGGTACTGCTCTTGCGTCGGTTGCTGTGTCTGGGCTTTCTTGCCCTACGTGAAGTTGTAAAGTTTCAAATTTATAATTAGACATGATTTTTTCTCCTTTTTATATATCGTTTTTTAGTCTTTATAAAATAAATAATGTTAAAGGAGCATCACATTCGACCAAATCTGAAATTGTGACGAACAAGTTCTAAAAAAATGTTTTTCATAAATCAACCTACCTATTTAGTATGTTGTTAGTATTTTAGCACTTTTAACATACTTTGTCAATAGGTTTTGTGGGGTAAATGCTTGATTTTTAAAATTTTTTTTGATATAATTGAGTTAAACGTAAAAAGAGGAAGTATAAATTATGATTTCAACTCGCGGTAGATATGCATTAAGGGTGCTGATTGACATTGCTGAAAATAGTAACGGGAACTATATTCCGTTAAAAGACATAGCAAGTCGCCAAGACATTTCAGAAAAGTATTTAGAAAGTATTTTAGTATTACTCACTCGCGGAAACCTTTTAAACGGACTTCGTGGGAAAGGCGGTGGATATAAACTTACAAAATCGCCGGAAGAATATACTATGAAAAGTATTCTTACGTTAACGGAAGGAACGCTGGCTCCCGTTGCGTGTTTGAAAGACGGTGCGGAGCCTTGCTTAAAATCATCAAGTTGTAAAACGCTCCCTGTTTGGCAAGGATTAAACAAAGCCATCACCGATTATTTAGAGAGCGTTACTCTTGCCGATATTATTGACAAACCCGATAACTATTCAATTTAATGAAACAGCCGATAGTATGCTATCGGCTGTTTCATTAAATATACTATCTTTTTTCTACGCTTTATCAAACTTTATCAATAATTTTTTGCAAAAAAATAACTTGAACGATATGTCCAAGTTATTTTTCTTTTAACCGCTTGAAAGTGCAATTTCCTATAAATTTTAATGTTTAAAAAATCCCTAAGAGAAGAGCGCTTATTGTGTTTCTTTTATGTACTGAAGATAAAGACCATTGATAGCATGCCGAAATTGTTCAGCAATTTCTTTTCTATTAAATCCTTCTGCTTTCATTTCGTTAACATACATAGGTTTACCTATAACTATTGCCTTTTTTCGTTTAATCCTTCCTATATAAACAGGATATATTGGCAAATCAACATTACGTTGAGCATAATAAATTTCACTCATCATAACAAAGCCTGCGTAAAGTTCCACAAGTTCATCGTGATATCCCGTATTAGAGTTTTCCGGGGATACGCTAACAGCTATATTTTCATCCAAACATTGAATACTTAATTCGATTGTCTTTCTCATTTTTGCACCAGGATAAGAAGGTATAACCTTTATACCCTTATATATCATAGGCGAAAAAAATGCTTCGAAAAACGCTTTTAACGTAGCACGAAATTTTTTCATATGGTTTTTTCTGATGTAGAGAACATCCCTTAAATATAAAAATCTTTCCTTATAGTTTTCAAGCATTTGATAGGCGCCCCACCGTGCGTGAAATATCGGCAAGCTCAATTCAAGGATAAGTGGACCCGTTTTATTGGCGTGGTTTGAAACGATTATACATTTTTCATCCATGGGTGTATCATTTAAGTTTATAACCGTTTTTGCTTTAAGAAATGGGGATACTATTTTAGAAAAAACATTCCAAACCGGTTGCTTTCTCTTGGGGATTTTCCATGGTTTTTTCATAATTTTCTCCATTTTAATTGTATTTTAAAAAGTCAACTCATACAACACTGGGTTGGATGCGCATTCTAATTACAAAATCTAAGTGATACTTTGCAAGAAGTATAGTATATTTATTTTTCAACGTATATATACCCAAACACATTAGGTCCCCAATGTGCCGCAACGGCAGGGTCTAAATTATCTTTTTCCGTCATAATCTCTTTGTATTTTTGATCGGTTTTGGAAATCAACTCGTCAAGATTTTTTGTGCTGTATGTGTAAGATGGAACAATTGGATAATTCGTATCACATGTTTCAAGTGCAGATAAAATAAATTTTATTGCGCTTTTTATTCCAAGCGTTTTTCCTGCGACCTTTACTCCATGCTATAACTCTATAATAGGTTTTATCCTTAATAAAGAACCAACAACCCATCCAGCAGTACTTAATCTTCCCCCCCTTATGTAAATAATCAAGTGTTTCAGGAACAGCTAATGCCCTAATGCGTGGAATAAGCGCATTTAATTTATCCACCATAAAATCTAACGTTTCATTACGGTACTTATTTGCTTCCCGAACTAAAATTTTCATACCACCGACAGCCGTTTTAGAATCAACAACTCTCACATTTGTATTACCTTCAAACAGCATATTGAGTGCGTTATACGTTCCTGAAATACCTGACGAAATAGTTAATATAATAACGTCATATCCCTCTTTAACACATTCATCTACTCGTTGCTTAGCATCGTCTAAAAGTGGCAACGATGTCTTAGGGAAAAGTTTCTCTTCTATCAACGATTTGTAAAATACGTCCATAGATAAGTTTTCGCCATCTAAATATTCTTTGTCATTTAAAAGTATTTGAAGTGGTAGTACTTCAACACCGTAAAAATCTCTTTCTTCTTTCTTTATACTACTACCAGAATCAACAAAAACTTTTATCATTTTAACTTCTCTCTGTTTTCAAAAAATGCAACACCAACAACCCCCGGTCCAACGTGCGTACCTATTGTTGCTCCAAGTATATGTTTTGGAATATTATCCGTGTGTCCAGCCCAAAGACTTGCACTATCTTTTATATATTTATCAAGTAAAGAATTATCCAAACCCGACCAAATCGTTGCATACGGCATGGAGAAATCTATACCACCAACTTCCTGAACCAACCTACTTAATAGGTTGTTCCCTTTTCTTGACCCAAGAGCTTTTCCTATAAGTTTAACTTCTCCATCTACAATACCGACAACAGGCTTTAAAGAAATCATTTCTCCAGCGAAAGCAACGGTGCTAGATATTCTCCCACCCTTTTTCAAGTATGCCAGAGTACCAAGCAACGCCATAACCTTAATATTTTTCTTCTTATCTTCAAGTTCCTCTATAATTGCTTTTGCTGATAACCCTTGCTTGAGCAAGCGTAACGCAAAATCACATAATAATCGTTCCCCAACGCAAGCATTAAGGCTATCAACAACATAAACTTTTCCTGGAAATTTTTCCGCCGCTTGCCTTGCGCTTTCATAAGTCCCGGAAAGTTTCGAAGAAATGGTAATCACAATCAATTCGTCCCCATTTCTAGTATGTTTTTCAAAGGCTTCTTCAAAACGAAAGGTATTAATTAAGCTTGTTTTAGGCAAAACGTCGCTTTCTATCAACTTCTCCCAAAATCCTTGCGGTGATAAATTTACACCATCATAAAATTCTTCCTCACCGATAGTTATTAACATCGGTATCATAATAATGCCCTTTTCATCTGCCTCTTGTTTACTGATATCCGCAGCAGAATCTATCATAAGTTTAATCATGTTTATTATCCTCTTCTATATTTATTTTATAAATTTGTAGATACTTACTTTTACTCTTTATAATCCAAACAGATTTTCTCAAGATTGTTACAAATCAAAGATAAGCATTGATAAAATATTTTCCTGTTTTCATCTGTTAAACCATTGCTTGCTTCAAGCAAAATTTTGTCAATCTTTTCCGCAATGTGTTTTCCAACAAGCATTCCTTTTTCGGTTAGAAAAAAGTCACTTTGGTATCTCTTTTGAAGAACAGAAGAACAATATATATATCCTTCACATTCTAAAAATTTAATTGCACGAGAGATATTGGCTTTATCTTCACCACACATATCGCAAAGCTCTTTTGCGGTAAGCTCTTTTATTTTGTAAAGATAATATAAGCAAGAAACATGCGAACTTTTCAAATTAAATTTAATCATTTCTTCGCTTTTTATTTTGTGAATATATCTACTCGCCTTTGCAATAGATACCGTAAATAATTCAAAACGATCCATATCTACCTCTCCTTGTTGTAATTACAACTTCTATATTCTATCACATACTTGTTGTAATGTCAACAAGTTTTATCTGGTAAAAAAATAATTGTTGAAAATACAAATAAAAAAATCGAGCAAGTGCAATACTCACTCGATAATTAATCTTATCTTTTTAAGCGATACGTCCTATTTTTATCCGCCCCTTCCGCTACTACTATATTCTCGGCAACCAATTCTCTTAAAAGGTTTTTAGCACGAGATAATCCAACATCAAGCAAATCCGCAATCTCTTGACTTGTTGCTGAAACTTTATTCGTAAGATATTCAATAATGGCTTGTTTTTGCGCCATTGATTTTGCCGTCACTTTTTTGCCGTCACTTTTTGTGTTTTGAGGTTTAAATCTAAATGTTAAAGTTGTTCGTTCAAGCTCAAATGATTGAGTTGTTTTAGGCTCAGACCATTTTTGTTCTGCCCAAACCGACATAATATTAGGAACACCACTTCCAGCTCTTTCACCAATATTGATATTTACTATTACTTTGCCGATTGCTTAATTTTTTAGCGGAAGTGTTCTATACATTCCAACTATATATAATTAAAAGAGAAAGCCGATGTATCACTCACGACACATCGACTTTTAATCCGTCTATGGATGTAATTACTTTCTTATCTTTTTCTCAGAAATTTCTATTCCTACTTATTTAGAGCAATTCCAATCAATCTGTCTATCTGATCTATCATAAACAATGGAACGTTAAGAATTTTACCATCCAACGAAAGGTTTCTTAGCGAAAATCTTACAATCAGTGGCGTTTCCTCAGAATATAACTTCTCATAATTTTTGACGCTTGTGGATTTAATGTTTTCACCTGCTTTGCTTTCAACCGGGATTATATCGTTTTCTCTTTGCATAACAAAATCCACTTCATACGTCACGTTAGCCCAATATCTAGGCACAACTTCAAATTGACGAATCAAGCTTTGCAATACAAAATTTTCAGTCAATGCACCCTTAAATTCCGTAAAAAGTCTATTGCTTTCCATAAAAGCAGACGTTGCCAAATGTGAATGTTTACGCAACAAACCAACGTCACCCATATAAATCTTAAATGCAGATAAATCGTCATATGCAGAAAGCGGCAATCCAGGTTTAGTTATGCGAAATACCTTCTTAACTAAATCTGCATTATAAAGCCAATTTAATGCATTTTCATATTCTCTTGCTCTTGCTCCCTCTTTTACTGCACTATATAAAAATTTTTTATTTTCTCGTGCAAGCTGCGACGGTAAAGAATCCCATATCAACTGAATTTTAGGAACGTCATTAGGGGCTGCGTGCTTTGCAAAATCCGCTTGATATGATGTTAAAATATCCGAAAGCACCTTATCGGCCGCTTTTATGTCTCCATCCTCCGTCCATACAAGCACCGCCTCGGGCATACCTCCTGTCACAAAATACATTTTTAGTTTTTCAACTAATGGATTAAAAAAAGCATCCGGAATTTGCTCTATCTCTTCTATTTGTGATAAATACTCAACCAAATTTTCATCCCCGTTTGCAAGTAAAAACTCGGTAAATGTCATTGGACCCATTTCAAGAAAATCGACTTTACCAACAGGAAATCCTTTTGAAAGTTTCAAACCAAGCAAAGACCCTGCGCTGACAATATAATACTCGGGAGCGTCTTCACAAAAATATTTCAAAGAATTTAATGCCTCTTCGCATGCCTGTATTTCATCAAAAATAATAAGCGTATCGGTTGTTATCTTTTTCCCACTTGCCATTGCAATATTTTTAAGTATTCTATGAACATCTTTTGTGGTTTCAAAAAACTGTTTATACTCTTCTTGCTTATCAAAGTTTATACGCAAAAAGCCGTCCTCAAAACTTTTTCCAAATTCTTCTAGCGCCCACGTCTTACCAACCTGTCTTGCCCCTTTAACTATCAACGGCTTTCTTCTTTTGGAATTTTTCCACCTATACAAATCATCAAGAATAAAACGTTTCATAATATCACCCCTTTAGTTTTTCTCAATTATAGCATATTATACTCAAAAAATCAACCACTTATGCTTATTTTTTATAAATTATGTGATTTATGACACGAATTATATTAAAATTATGTGATAAACATCCTTTTGCATTAAAGAGAATAATATAAAAAATTGAAGCTTTTTGTATTTACTCATCAATAAAAAAAGACAAACAACCCAATATGCTGTCTATCTATTAAAAAACGATATAATTTATATATACCCCTTTTTTTGTGAAAATAAGCGCGTTTTTTGTGAAATTTTCTTTTTGAAAATTTTTGTAAAAATGTGTGTTTAATTTGATTAAAAGTGATTTATACTATAAGTGTAGAAAGGCGAACGAAGTAACCAATCAAAAAAAATTTTTAAAGGAGTTTTTATTATGAAAAACTATTTACAAAGACAAAGTAACCCTATCAGCTTTTTCGACGCCTTCGACGAATTCTTTCGCCCGGTGTTTGCTTCGGAAAACGATTATCTGAAAGCGAACGTTCGTGAAACGGATAACGATTATCAGATTGACGTAGCAGTTCCCGGTTTTTCTAAAGACCAAATCAAGATCTCTTTGGAAAACGGATATTTGGACATTGTTTGTTCAAAGAACGAGCAAGAAGAGTCTGGCAAAGAAGGA
>JAGASB010000177.1 GCA_017621955.1 Clostridia bacterium
CTTCGGTGATATAGTTGTAAAATATACTGATGGAACAACCGAATATGAAGAAATGCCGTCTAACGCAGGTTCATACAAGGTAGTGTTCACGGTAAAAGACACTTCTAACTATGCTGGTTTAGTTAAAGAAATAGAGTTTACTATTGAGCATGCGCTTGTAGAACTTCCAGGAAAGCCAGCAAACAAAGAATACGCAGATAATCGTTTAACGGCAGACGTGGTAGAAAGTGATTTATACAGCATAACAAATGAAGGTGGAATTGACGTTGGAGATTACGACGTTATCTACACGTTAAATGGAAATAATTATAAGTGGGCTGATGGTAAAGAAGGCAGTACAAGGACTTATAAGTTTACTATTACCAAAGCAGTAAGTAACGACTGGATAACACTTCCAGAACTTAATAAAGAAGAATGGATTTATGGTGAGCAAATCACCTATAAAATAGGCGAGGCAAAGTTTGGCACGGTAAACGTTAAATATTATGACTTAAACGGAAACGAACAAGGGGCTATGCCAACTGACGTAGGTTCATACACGATAGTGTTTGCTGTAAATGAAAGCGTAAATTATCCAAGTTTAACAAAAACATACACCTTTAAAATTTCACCATATAAGTTGACGTTAACTGCACCAAAATATTCATCTACTCCACTCTATGAAAACACGGCTAATTTTGCTGATGTAAATAATATGGTTAGTGCACCTAGCGTGGATAGAGGGGTTGCAGGTAAATACACTTATTCGCTAGAAAAAGGTCAAGTTATAACTAACGGAACGATTAAAGTAACCGTAAACTTTATACCGAGTGATACAAAGAACTTTATTGCCCCAGATGCAGTTACTGCAGACCTTTACGTTAAAACTGTTGCAACGATAGGTTCAAATGCTTACGGATCTATCGAAAGTGCGTTATTAAAAGCAACTAGTGGCGATGAGGTTTGGGTAACGGCAGAGGATAAACAAATAGTTATCACGGAAAATTGCGAAATACCTTCAGGGGTTATCCTTAACGTACCACATACTGCTTCGCAAATGAATGCAAACGGTACGGCAACAATAAGTGGCTCAAATTCAGCCCCAACTATAAACGTTTTAACAGTTGTAACGATAAAGGCAGGTGTAACTTTAACTAATAGAGGAACGCTTAAAGTTGCAGGTGAATTATCTGGTGGTAATGGTGGATCTGCATATGCAGGTCACACAGCAGGTAAAGCAGCAAAGATTGTTATGGAGGCAAACGCAAAGATTCATAACGTTAACGGTACCATTAACTTATTCGGCATTATAGTTGAAGAAAGCGATGGAAACGGAAGTGAAGTAATCTTTGAAGGTGGTAACTTGTATTTACCATACGTAGTCCGTGACTTTAGGGGCGGAACGTATATGAGTAAGATATATACAAAAGCAACGGCATTTAACGAATTTGAGTTAAGAAATATAACTTCTACCGTTAAAATTCAAAAAGGTGCAAACGTTTACGGGTATGCAAACTTATATGCAGGAAGCCAACACAATGCAACTACTGTTACGTTAGTTAGTTCTTCAAGTAATGCAGTAATACACTTTAACGATAATAACGGTTATTTAATAGCAAAATATAATATCGTTGGTGGATATCAAGGCGTTGACACTTGGGCTGATGGCGTTTTAGACTTAAATATTTATGGTGGGGCTACTGCAGATCCTATGGCTTTATCGGTTAAGGCATCATTCATTTCAACTACAGTATCAACGGAAAATGTATTCTTCCCATTGTCTTGGAGATTGAAGGTTAGTTTGTATGATGGAAATTATACAATGAGTTACAAATATAAGTTAATGCCAGGACACGTGTTCATAGTTGGTAGTGGGGCTACTGTTACGGTAGGGACACTTATCGTTTATACTCAAGAAAGCATCAATAATGTTCCACGCACGGTATCTGTAACAGGTTCGCTTACGGGAACTGTTTATACACATAGTGTTCCTGCTCCATATTATAAAACTGATGCAGGTGATGCTCAGTGTATAATTGAAACAGGTGGTACAATGATTGTATCTAGTGCAGTTGGTGGACAGATTACAGTAAATGGTGGAACGTTTACGAACAATGGTGCTACAAGCGTTTCAAGCGCAGAGGGGATACCTACCTTAGAAGTAAAAATTGAGAAAGAATATATAATCTTTGGTAATGAAGTTGAAAGGGCATATGACGGATATTCAACTCAAAACATTTCTTTGTCACTTTATATAGTGCAAGCCTAAAACAAAAGATGAATTGTCAAACTAAGTGCAACACTTTTTTAGATATTCATTAAATAAAACTATAGGTTTTTGAAAGTGTAAAACTTTCTTGGGTCTGGCGTTAATTAACGCCAGATTCTTTTTTTAAGTTATTTTTCTTTAAATATTAGAGAAAATCTTGATAAAATTATATTGACGTGATATAATTAAAATGACTTAAAAAATATTGTCGGGAGATGGACGTGGCTACAAGTTATAAAAAATTATGGAAACTTCTTATTGATAGAGATATGCGCAAAGAAGATTTGCGATTAAAGGCAGGCATAACAACTACCGCTATGGCAAAATTGGGAAGAAATGAAACCGTGCATTTGAATATTTTACTTAAAATATGTAACGCACTTGATTGTGGACTGAACGATATATTAGATATAGTTCAATTTTAAAAAAGTATAAAAACAAATACAACAACGTAAAATAATTTAAAATCGTACGTAATAATTAAGGATTAAAATATTATTTAAATGAAAAACAAAATAATAAGTATATTTTTTTGTATATTAATGTTTATCGGGGCTATTCCGATATCGGCGTGTGCCCCAGAAACTGATAATCGTAGTGATGACATCGTTATTCTTTTTGAAAACGATGTCCATTGCGGCAGCAAATTATTATCTTTTAGATTGCGGAAGTGGTATGGCGATGTTTAAGAACGCTGAAATCCTAAAAAATGACGGTGTGTTAGACGTAGAAGCCCTTGAAAAATATATTGCAGAACAACTTAACGGAATAATTGGTCAAGAATACGCCAACGTAAACACTAATATTACTTTTACAGAATAGGCATTATTATAAGGATTAAATAAACCTTAATCATTTATTTAGGATAGAACAATTTAATAAAAACCTATCGAAACACTGTTGATAATTTAACAGTGTTTTTCATTTTGTTTACCAAGATTAAATAAAATGACTGCTAAACGTCGGGTTTTTAATAAACTTGTTGACAAAATGGCGGTCATTATGTTATATTCTTATTATTAAAATATACACAAAGGAGAAAGTGTTATGGAAGGTACTTTATGGGCGTTTTTGCCTGCTGTTATAGCAATCGTACTTGCCCTTGTAACAAAACAGGTTTACGTTTCGTTGTTTTTAGGGATTTTTGTGGGTGCTATAATGTTTACCGCAGGCGACCCGCTTAATGCGTTGTTTACAGTATACAACGTTATGAGTGAAAAGGTTGGTGCAAACGTGCCGATTATAGTGTTCTTGGTTATTCTTGGAATACTTGTTGTGCTTATGCAAAAATCAGGTGGCGCAAAAGCTTACGGCAACTGGGCAGGGAAGAAGATTAAGTCTAAAAAAGGCGCAATGGCTGCAACCGCAGGTCTTGGCTGTTTGATTTTCGTTGACGACTACTTTAACTGCTTAACCGTTGGTTCTGTTATGCGTCCTGTTACCGATAGATTTAAGGTGTCAAGGTCAAAACTATCATATATAATTGATGCGACTGCTGCACCTATTTGCATCATCGCACCTATTTCAAGTTGGGCGGCTGCTGTTGCAGGTGAGCTTGAAGGGGACGGACTTATGGTGTTTATAAGCACAATTCCGTTTAACGTTTATGCAATTTTAACGGTTATTATGGTGTTTGCATTATGTTTCTTAAAGTTCGATTTCGGCAAGATGAAACGCAACGACGTTATTGCTGAAAAGACGGGCGACGTTCACAGTGGCGTAAAAGACGACGCTGAAAGCATGGAAGAAATTAAAAGCAATCCTAAGGGTAGAGTTCGTGACTTAGTTATTCCCGTAATCACGCTTATTATTTGTTGTGTTGGTGGAATGATTTACACAGGGTACTTCTATAATTGGGATACGGGGCGTATAGGTTCTGAGTTGCAATCTTCAAACATTATCGAAGCGTTCTCTAACTGTGACGCAGGTATGTCACTCGCAATCGGTTCAACCATTGCATTAGTTATAATCTCAGCATACTATATGATAACCAAGATTGTATGCTTTAAGGAAATTACAAGCAGTTTCGTAGACGGCTTTAAGGCAATGGTCCCCGCAATTTTAATCCTTACGTTTGCTTGGTCAATTTCAGGCATTATGGGCGCTAAGGGTGGTTATCTTGACGCACAAGCGTTCGTTAAGAACAATCTTGCAAACAGTGCGTTCCCGAATTGGTTGTTCCCTTCAATATTCTTTATCCTTGCAGGTGGGATAGCGTTTGCAACCGGAACTTCTTGGGGTACGTTTGGCGTACTTGTTCCCGTTGCTGTTACTATTTTAGGTGGAAGTGGAACGCTTGCTATTTTAACCGTTTCAGCAACGCTTGGCGGTGCAGTATTCGGCGACCATATTTCGCCAATTTCAGACACTACCATACTTGCTTCGGCAGGGGCACAGTGTAACCACGTTGAACACGTCAACACACAACTTCCTTATGCGGCGGTCGTTGCGGGTATTGCGGCGGTATCGTATTTAGTTGCAGGACTTTGCGTAAGTCTTGGAAGCGTGCTTAGTTGTTTGATTATGTGGGTTGTTGCGATTGCACTCTTTATAGGTGTTATCTTTATTATCAAAACTATTGACAAAAAGAAAAATCCAATTGACAAAGTAGACGTTGAAGAACAAGTATAAACTAAAACAACAAGTAAAGCCCTTGCATTTAGTGCGTCAGTAATAGGGATTATTACTGGCGCACTAGTTATATTTGCCTATCGGCAAGTTATATTGCTTTCGCAGTTATATTTTGCTATGCAAAGTTAAATTTACCCACAGGGTAAGTTATGGCAAATATAATATAACTTCTTCGAGAGAAATATAAGAACCTGCTAAAGCAGAACCTTGAATTTTTCTCTCGAAAAATATCACGCAAGAAACTTGCATATCACTTTTAGCCACAAGGCTAAAAATATCACTTATAATAGTTTATCTTTTGTGCATAAGAAAAGCACACTACCTTTCACTTTTAGTGAAGTATAGTGTGCTATACTTTTATTATGGACTAAAAATCCCTATGGGATACGCCCTTTTTTGCAAGGGCTTTAATATTTAATCAATCGTAATATTAGATATAATATCAAAGTATTCTTTAAATTTGTGTTGGCGTATGGGCATTACGGGGTGACGCTCATCATTAAAAATTAGTAGCAGGGCAGGTTTTATGCCGTGGTATTCCTGCACGATGTAATAGTCAAGAAGTTTTCCTTCATTTATCAGTTTTTTGGCTGTTTTATGATATGAAAAATATGGCATATTAAAAATTATTTGCAAATGTTTAAATAATATGTTATACTCAAAAAAAGAAATTAAGTTCAAGGTGAATATGCTTACTAATTTTCATATGCACACCACTTTTTGTGACGGCAAAAACACTGCCGAAGAGATGGTTTTATCATCAATTCAAAAGGGGTTTAATTCAATAGGCTTTTCGGGGCACGGATATACCGATTTTGACGACAGTTTTTGCTTAAAAAATACTGCCGAATATATTGCTGAAATTAAACGCTTAAAAGAAAAATATAAGCATAAAATTCAAATATATCTTGGTGTTGAAGAAGACTTATTGCAGCCCGTAAATCGCCGTGACTTTGACTATATCATAGGCTCTTCGCACTACTTTACTATTGGGAACGTTAGGTTCCCCGTTGACCATACTTATCAAATACTTGTTGACGGACTTAAATATTATAACGGCGACCCTTTAATTATGGCAGAAGATTATTATAAGACCTTTTGCGACTATATTTTAGCACGCAAGCCTGATATCGTTGGGCATTTTGATTTACTTACTAAGTTTGACCAAAAGAATGCGCCACTTTTTTTGGGTAATGAAAAATATTATCAAATTGCAGAAAAATATTTAGAAAAAGCAATTAAAAGTCAATGTATTTTTGAAGTAAACACGGGCGCTGTGGCAAGGGGCTATAGGACGACGCCGTATCCAGACCAAAGACTGTTGTTTTTGCTTAAAAAAGCCGATGCCAAGTTGATTTTATCGTCCGATAGCCATAATGTAAGCAATATCGATTTTGGCTTAAATCAAGCAAGGGAAATGCTCAAAGACATAGGGTTTAATTACGTTTACACTCTATATGACGGACAGTTTATTAAAGATTGCTTGTGATTGATAACATAAACGCCACGCTAAACTTAGCGTGGCGTTTAAAATTATAATTTCATTTCAGCGTATAACATAATCATACTTAGTGCAGTCATAGCGGCCGTTTCGGTGCGTAAAATTCGTTTGCCTAGTGAAACGATTTTTGCGCCTTGTTCTTTTGCTAAGGTTATTTCTTTTTGTGAAAAGCCACCTTCTGGACCTATAAGCACGCCTATTTTATGTCCACTTTTAATTTTTGATAAGGTATCTTTTGTAGATTGCATACCGTTTTCACTTTCATACGGAACTATAAAAAGGTCGTACGTCTTAGCTTTTTCAAGCATTTTATTAAAACTTAGCGGTGCATTTACGGTTGGAATACAAGTTCTTTTGCTTTGTTTTGCGGCGCTTTCTGCAATGGCTTGCCACCGTGAAACTTTGCCGTCTTGCTTTTTATCGTCAAGTTTAACGATACATCTTTCCATTTGAACGGGCGTGATTTCGTCTACACCGAGTTCAACAGCTTTTTGAATAATTAATTCTAATTTATCGCTTTTTGGTAGTCCTTGAAAAAGAGTGATGCTTACGGGAAGCGACGTGTCTTGGAAGTTTTCTTTTGTTATGACAGCGATAATTTCGGTATCGGTTAAACTCTCAATAGTGCAAAGATGACTTGCACCGTCAAGGCTTACTAAAAACTCGTCACCCTCTTTCATTCTAAGCACGTTTTTAATGTGATTGTAATCCGTATCTATTATACGGACTTTATCGCCTATCTTATTTTCTTTGGTAATAAAAAAATTATACATAATCTAAATAATCCATTCACCGTCTATAAATAGAGTTGTTTTTTCGCCGTTTTTATCAATGCCCGTAACCGTAAGGTCGGGTGTACCTATCATAAAGTCAATGTGTTCGGTAGAATCGTTAAGTCCTTTTTCTTTAAGTTCTTTCATTGAAAGGCTTTCCCCGTTTTTAATAGTCGTAGGGTAGCCTTTTCCGATTGCAAGGTGGCAACTTGCGTTTTCATCGAATAAAGTATTATAGAACAAAACACCGCTTTTAGCAATGGGTGAGTTTTTACCGATTAGTGCTATTTCACCAAGCCTTAAAGTACCTTTATCCGTTTCGATAAGTTGTTTAAGCGTTTCGTATCCCTTTTCGGCAGAAAAATCAACTATTTTTCCGTTCTTGAATTTCAATTTAAAACCGTCTATAACTTGACCGTTTTCGCATAGGGGCAAAGCAGAAACAAGCGTTCCGTCAACTTTAAGCCTATGCGGTGCGGTAAAAATTTCTTCGGTTGGAAGATTTGCAACAAAATGCACGCCGTCGGTTGCCTTTTCACGAGCGGATATCCAAACGTGGTCGGTTGCAAGACCAACTTTAAGGTCGGTGCCTAGTGAGTTTTTAAAGTGAACGTATTCAAAATTTTTGTTATTTAGAAACTCTGCACGTCTATTTAGAGTGTCAATGTGCTTTTCCCACGCACCAACGGGGTTTGCCGTATTTAAGCGCATTGCTTTAATAATTGCGTCCGAAAGGTCGCTTTCGGGGTCGGATGAGTTAGGAAACACTTGTTTTGCCCAAGCAAGAGTAGGTACGGACACCACACACCAACGCACTTCGTTTTTCATAACGTTATCGGAAAACTTTTTAAGTGCCTTGCTCCTTGCACGCATTACTGCGGATAGTTTTTCAGCAGGTACGTCCTTAAACGCCTGTGGGTCTTCGGCAGAAACAGCGATATAGCAAAATCCGTTATCTACAAGGTAGTTACGCCTATCCACAAACCACTTTGGCACTTCGGTTAAAGCGTCGGTTTTAGCAAGCGTATAACTAATTTTATCAATTTCTTCATCAGTCCAACGCACACGAACGATTTTAGCGCCTGCTTCATAGCCGGCTTTTGTGAGCGCCACGGCAACGTCACGCTTTTCAGTTGGGCAAACTATTTCAAGACCTTGGTCCTTTTGTAAGTTTACACCTATTTTTACTACAAGTGAAGCATATTCATCTAAAACTTTACCGCTTAACATAATTCACCGCCAAAAAATTTTCGGTATTATTTTACATTATTGCACCAAAAAATGTCAAGCGGAAAAATGTCGAACGTTATCTAAGTCGTTTTTTTAGTAAAAAAAGATAGAAAAGTATCAAAATTGCATTAAAAAACACTAAATTTTGCAATACGCATTGACAAATTTGTGTAATTGTTATATACTTATTTATTGTTAGGCAGTTTTATTAGGAGTGTTATGGGCGTTTTAGATAAAATTAATTCACCGACGGATATAAAAAATCTTGACGTAAAAGAGCTTAAAGAGCTTGCAAGGGAAATCCGTGGTCAAATAATTGAAACTACGCAAAAAAACGGGGGGCATTTGTCTTCCAACCTTGGCGTAGTTGAAACAACGCTTGCACTTTATTATACTTTTGATTTTCCGACCGATAAGATAATTTTCGACGTGGGGCATCAGTGCTATGCACATAAAATTTTATCGGGTAGAAAAAACGAGTTTTCTTCCATTCGTTCTAAGGGTGGTCTTTCAGGATTTCCGAACAAGGAAGAAAGTGAATTTGACTTGTTTACCGTAGGGCATGCTGGTACAAGTATGGCGATGAGTTTAGGACTTTGCACTGCTCGTGATAAAAGCGGACAAAATTATTCGGTCATAAACTTGGTTGGCGACGGTTCTTTCGTAAACGGACTTAATCTTGAAGCGCTGTCTTCGTCAAATAAAAAACCCTTAAACTATATTGTTATC
>JAGASB010000178.1 GCA_017621955.1 Clostridia bacterium
AACCGAAGGTTAGGCGTTCGAGCCGCTTATGGTGCGCCAAAAACCCTGAAATTTACTAACGATTTCGGGGTTTTCGTTTTTTTCTTGCTAATTTCTTTCCCGATATGTTTTTGGCTAAAAAAACCTTGTTTCCGTAGCCGTTAAAAGTAACAAATTGAGTAACAAAAAAAGCCCAAAGGTCAGGTTCAAAGCAAGGTCAAAAACGGCTTCCCCCCTTAAAGTAACAAAAAAGTAACAAATTTCTGCAACGAAAATGCAAAAAAAATACACAAATACTTTTTAATTCTCTATAAAAATCGTTGGTCATTTTTAATCCGTGAAAATAACGAATTTCTGCATAAACGTATAATTTATGCAAAAAAGGCACTCTGATTAAAAAGTTTTATTAAGCAGTAAAAATAAAGTTTCCATTACTCTACTTAACATAAAAAAGCCCACCTGTTGTTTAAGACAGACGGGCTTTTCGTTTTTAATCTTCAGTTTTACTTTCAAGATATAAGAATAGTTCGGAAAGTTTTGTAAAGCCTAACGCTTTCATTTGGCTTTTAAGCGTTTTTAATTCTTCGTTAAGGTCTTCTTCCATTTGGCGTTCCTTTTCCTTTTTAAGCAGTTCTTCAGAGATTACAGGGCGAACTTCTACTCGGTCAGTATCTATTTCTACGTCGCCATCATATTTTAACGCACCTGCAATCTTTTGAGCTGAATCAATTTTAGAAGAATAATCTAAATGGCTATAGACATCTGCTGTTGTAGAAAAGTTTGCGTGTCCTAGCCATTCTTGAATTTGTTTCATCTGAACGCCGTTTTTAAGCATAATAGAAGCGCAACTATGACGTAAGTCGTGAAGTCGTATATATTTCAGTCCATTACGTTTGAGAATTTTGGCAAAATTATGAGTTAAGCAATCAGGAAGAATCAAATCGCCATTCTCGTGAACGAAAACATAATCTTTATAGGTAAAGTTATAAGCTGTTCCAAAATAATCTATATTTCTCTCTATATATGCTTTTTGATTTAATAGTTCTTGTTCCATTTGTGGAATTAACGGTAAAGTTCGTAAACTTGTTTGGGTTTTCATTTTGTCTGAACGGTAGATTTCTCTATCTACAACTAAAACTTTGTGGTTAATTTCAATAGTTTTGTTTGTAAAGTCTATCGCACTCCATTTAAGCCCTAAAAGTTCACTTCTACGTAAACCGTAATAAGCCAACATTCTTAACGGAAATTCCATTTTATGACCTTTAAGGGCGGCAAACAACTTTTCCATATCTTCTTGGTCGTAGAAGTTGTGAACGGCTTTTTCTTTTTTAATAGTAGGAACAAAGTCGTATGGATTTTCCTTAATAATTTTTTCTTTATACGCACGTCTTAAAGCTGGGCGAAGAACGTTAGAATAATGTTTTATAGTAACGTTTTTAATTTTTCGTTCTATTTTAAGATAATCGTAAAAAGCAACTATATCTTCGGTTGTAATATCTTTCAAATATGGGTTAGTTTCGCCCCAAAATTCATTAAAAACTATAGGGTATGTTTTAGAATACAACTTATATACAAAAGGCGATAATTCGTCTTTAATGCTATCCACGTAAGCTTTTAACCAGTCAAGCCATCTAATATCAGAATTTTCTTTTTTATCTTCTATTTTAGGTGCAATAGCTTCTGGCTGATAGTTTTCATTTTCTAAATAAGCGTATTCAATTAACTTTTCGTTAAGAATATTAAGTGCTGCTTTTTTATTGCCACGTTCTTTCAGACCTGTGGTAAGCCATTTTTGTCGGTGTTGACCTTCGTGATTTTTATAATACAGAACTACGTGCCATACACCGTTTTTAATTGATAATTTTCCTGTCATTTTTATTCTCCTTTCAATAATAAATCAATAACACTTTTTTTAATAATCTTATATTCTCTACCTATCTTGGCTGACTTAACTTGTTTTTCTTCCACCATACGATAAGCAAGAACTTTGCCTATTTGTAGCATCTCCATCATTTGTTCTACTGAAATAATTTCTGGATAACCACTAAACAACTCTGCATAGATGTTATTGTCAGGATTTTGATTATTGTTGATAACTTTCATTTTGATTTTTAACTCCTTAAAAGATTTCTTAAAAGGTTGTGGAAAACTTTAAGACTTTTTAAGGCGTTTTAGTCCTGTTGACAACATTTTAATGTTTTTACGTCAAAAAAACAATTTACCTACAATCTACAAAACCTATACAAAACATCTACTTTACATCAAAAAATATTAAATCAACTACTACTAAACATATTTTTCACCCCTTTGTGTTTTTTCTATCTTTCGACGGGGCTACCACAAATCGGTGAAGCTTGGCAGGTCAAGGAAAAAGGGAAACGACGCAGAAAAAAATTGGTTAATGTCTATATTTTTTAATAGGTCAATTATTTTCAAGCCTTGAACAACAAGCAAGCCGATTTACAATGCCCCAAAGAAAGAGAGAAAACATTAAGGGTTAAAGTTCTAAAAAAATAAAAAGATTGCCATAATTTGACAATCTTCTACAATAACCGACAAGAAATCTTATATTATAACAATTATATATAAAGTCAAACTGCCATTTTTTGACAGTTTCCTACACTATAATAAAATCCTCTTATTATACAAAACATAATATGACAATATTAGGCATATTTATAAAAATTTTTAATACCAAAATTTTTCAAAATAATCCCCTTTGTGATTGACTAAATTTTTTCATTATGCTAATATATAATAAAAGAACGGCTCGTTCTCTTAACTCACAAAGGAGAAAATTATGAAACCTTTTAATGAACCCTTAATTAACGAAATGAGTGCTTTTATTAAGGAATATCAGTTAAACAAAGGCGTTTCCCCGTCTTATAGTGTAATTTCTACACGTTTTAGAATAAGCAAAAGCGTTGTTGCTAGATACTTAAAACAATTAGAAATGCGTGGTATGTTGCGTAAAAATAATGATGGTGTTATTGCTATTGATACTAAATTATTCAAAGGCAATACTAAACCCACTTCTTTAGTTGGCGCAGTTGCGTGTGGAACGCCTATGTTCGCAGAAGAAAATATTGAAGGAACTTTTCAGTTGCCCGTAGAAATATTTGGTAATTCTGAAAACTTTATTTTAAGGGCAAAGGGTTACAGTATGATAGGTAAGGGTATATATGATGGAGATTTAATTATTGCAAGGAAACAAAGTTGTGCTGAAAAAGGCGAAACAGTTATTGCTTTAATTGATGATGAAGCAACTGCAAAAATTTATATACCACAAAAAGATAAAATCATATTAAGAGCAGCAAAC
>JAGASB010000179.1 GCA_017621955.1 Clostridia bacterium
AGTTCCCCGCTTGCAACAAATTGAAGCGGAAATTGAAGAAGAACGTGTAAGGCACGAGAGAAAGAATAAAAATTATAAATATTAACGGGATATTTTCTTTTCTCTATCCAAAAGAGCTTGACTTAAAGAGTGATAACAAGTAAAATATGTATTAATACGATACAATATTTACGGAGGAGAAGTTCAATGGAAAGAAAAGAAGATACTCCCTTGCGCAAGACACGCAGGAAGTATGAAGAGAAAAATAAAGAAAAGAGAAAGCAAAAAAGCGGAACGTTCGGCACTATGATACCGAGAACGCTATTTGATGAAATAAACGCCTTTCTCGAAGAAAACGGGATAACGAAAGTTCAACTCGTAAAAGAAGGCTATGAAGCCTTAAAGAGTAAAAAAGAAAACGGTACTCTGAATAAAGAATAACACCGTTACTTCCAAGTGTTTTGCGTAGTAAAATCATTGACAAGGAGATTATTATTACGGAAAACAATACCATTAACACTGCTAACAAGAAATTTTTAATTGACCGATTGGAATACGTTCCAATTGGAGATACGGTTTACGTCGTTACCGCTACGGAAAAGGAAGGTGCGAAAGAAACGCCACTTGATATTATGCGTAGGCTTATAGACCGTAAAACTGAAAACTTAATAAATGAACAACGAACTTGCTATTTGCGAGCTAGCGGAGGTAAAAAATAATGTTAGAAATGCAATTAGCAATGAAAAATAATTTTAATTATAACTATGGAGGTGAAGAAATAACAGCTCTTTACTGCCGACTTTCTCGTGATGACGAGCAACAAGGCGACAGTAACAGTATCGTAAACCAAAAAGAAATGCTCAAAAAGTATGCCAAAGAACACGGTTTTGGAAATATACGCTTTTACGTGGACGACGGATATTCGGGGACAACGTTTAATCGCCCCGATTTTCAAAGGCTTATAAGCGACGTTAACGACGGCAATATTAAAACGATTATCGTAAAGGATATGTCAAGATTTGGGCGTGATTACATTATGGTCGGGTATTATACCGAAATGTATTTTCTTGACCGTAATATCCGCTTTATCGCTATCAATGATAACGTAGATAACACCGTTCAAAGAGATAATGATATAACGCCAATAAAAAACTACTTTAACGAGTGGTTTGCCCGTGATACATCCAAGAAAATTCGCGCCGTGTTCAAATCAAAAGGCAATTCAGGAAAACATTTATCGTCTAATCCACCGTTTGGATATATTAAAGACCCGAACGACAAAGATAAATGGATAATCGACGAAGAAGCCGCCGTTATCGTTAAAGAAATCTTCGACCTTTATATCGGTGGTATGAGTATTCCTAAGATTGCAAGGCTACTTACGGATAGAAAAGTACCGACACCGCAACTATATAACGTGCAACGTGGACGGAAAATTCATAAGCCGAGTGAGTATATGGAAATTTGGAGTCCGCAAACGATAAAAAATATGTTAAATCGACACGCATACGCAGGGCGAACGGTAAATTTTACGACAACGAAGAAATCTTTTAAGAACAAAAAGCAAGTACGTTTACCAAAAGAAAATTGGGTGGTATTTGAAAATACGCAAGAAGCGATAATTGAGCCTAAAATTTTCGATATGGTACAAAAAATGCGAGAAACAAAACGTGCTTATACGAAGTTCAATGAAGTAAATATGTTTACGGGTATGCTCTATTGTATGGACTGTAAGAACAAACTTACCATACAACGAATTGCTAATAAGCGAGAAATGGACAATTATACTTGCGCTACCTATCGCAAGAAGAAAAAAGGTCTATGTTCTCCACATCGCATATTAGTAAGTAGATTAGAAAAAATCGTTTTGGACGATATTCGCAAGGTTTCTGAATACGTATTTTTGCACGAACAGGAATTTATAACGCACTATCTTAATCGTTCACAAAAGGAAGTTAAGAAAATGCAAGCGGAAGCCAATGCTGAAATTGTAAACGCAAATAAACGATGCGATGAAATCAATAAGATTATTCGTAAGCTATACGAGGATAACGTTAGCGGAAGAATAACCGATGAGCGATTTGATTATCTTTCCAAATCTTACGAGGACGAGCAAAAAGAGCTACAGCGTAAAATACAAGAACTAAAAGAAATTCTCGCCATCGTAGATAACGACAACGAGAAATTAGTAAAGTTTATTCGCATTGCAAAGCAATATACGGAAATCGAAGAACTCACACCCGATATTCTTCACAGTTTCGTTGATAGAATTTACATAGGTGAAACGGAAGTTTACGAAGAACAAAAATTTCAAGATATAAAAATCGTATATAATCTTGTAGGCGCAATAGACCTACCGCAATACGCTATGTAAAGCAAAAAGGGAATCTGAGTGGGTTGGTTTTATACCAACTTGCTCAAAATCCCCAAGAGCACCCCACATTTGGGGCGCATTTTATTTTCTAGACTCATTTTTAAAACTATTAATACAAACTAATCTTCGTTAAAGTAATAATCAAAATCGGAAAGTTTACATAAAACGTGGGTTGCCAACTTGCCTTTTTTGGAGTTGTCCAAAAGTAAAACTTTTACTTTAACTCGTTCCATAATAATTTTACGCAATTTGTTTTCTTGTTCGTTAATATCAGTGACGTCACCATCGTTTGATAGGGAAGAAGAAGATATAAAACAAATATCAGCAGTCAGTTTTTGAAAAGTTTCTTCGGCATAAGCACCTATAAGCACAGGAGAACCGTTTTCAGAATATCCGCCCGTTGAATAAACTTTTATACCGTACTCGATAGCGGTCGAAGCGGTAAGTAAACTGTTGGTTATAACCGTTACGTTCTTTCTTTCCACTATATGATTAAGTAGGTAGAACGCCGTGGTGGACCCATCTAAAATAATCGTCATACCGTCTTTAATAAGAGCCGATGCTTTTCGTGCAATAGCGAGCTTTTGACTACGATTTTTATCTTTACGCATAAAAATCGGCGGGGCGATTTCGTCTCCATCGACAAGTGTAACGCCTCCGTAACTACGCTTTACTATGCCTGCATTTTCCAAACGAGTTAAGTCACGTCTAATGGAAGATGGGCTTGTGTATGTTACGTTTGATAAATATTTTACGCTTGCGTATCTAACAGTCTTTAAGGTGTTTATAATAAATTCTTCTCGTTCGCTCAGTTTCACTTTTCCACCAAAATGCTCATTGTCGTTTAAAAATATGGCAAAGCATCTAAAATATCGCCACATTTAAAAAGCTTTTAAACGATTGAACAAAAAATAAAAGTCTATGGTATTATTATAACGATAGAAAAAACATTTGTCAATAATTTTTGTTTGTAGGTGTCTTATGCTAGAAAAGTTAAAAAAAGAAGTTTACTCGGCAAACCTAAAACTTGTTGAATACAATTTAATTGATTTAACTTGGGGTAACGTTTCAGGTATTGACCGTAATTCTGGTTTGGTAGTTATTAAACCGTCAGGAGTAGATTATTCCGTATTAAAAGAGCAAGATTTAGTTGTCGTGGATTTATATACGGGTGATATTGTAGAGGGAAGCCTTAATCCGTCGTCCGATTTGCCTACGCATTTAGAACTCTATAAATCCTTTCCAAATATTGGTGGAGTAACGCACACACATTCAAAACACGCAACTTCATTTGCACAAGCTAAAAAGATTATACCTGCTTTTGGTACGACGCACGCCGACCATTTTTACGGCGAAATTCCTTGTACGCGTCAACTTAGTGTGGAAGAAATCAATACGGATTACGAACGCAATACGGGATTGGTTATTAAAGAAACTTTTTCTTCCATTGATTACAACGCAATTCCGTCTGTGCTTGTTGCGTCGCATGGGGTGTTTTCTTGGGGGGAAAATGCCCTAAAATCGGTTGAGAACGCCCTTGTTGCCGAGCGCTGTGCCGAAATGGCGTATTTAACAATGGTGCTTGGAAACTTTGAAACTATATCTCAAACACTTTTAG
>JAGASB010000180.1 GCA_017621955.1 Clostridia bacterium
TACCGTGAACACTACCTTGTATGAACCTGCGTTAGACGGCATTTCTTCATATTCGGTTGTTCCATCAGTATATTTTACAACTATATCACCGAAGTTTGCTCCACCTAAGGTTATGGTTGCTTGCGCTTGAGCGTAAGTCCAGCTTGTTTTGCTTATTGTTGGCTCTATGGTAAATGCATTTGATGCTTTTACAATTTTATAGTTTAAGGTTAAGTCTTCGACTTTTCCGTTAGACCACTCATGGTTTGCTTTGTCATTTAACGATAAAACCACGTCATAAATACCGACGTTTAATCCACCGTTATTAACAATGGTATATAAATTGCTTGCTTGAAGATTAGGTTTTTGAGTTTCGCCATTATACACCATTTGGGTGGTGCTAAGTTCTGGTTGTTCCACACTCTTTTTAGAAACGTTGAACAAAATTTCCACTCTTCTTGCTTGGTAATTTACAGCGTCGTGTGGAGTAAAGATGGCAACGTGTAGGTGTTCGCCGGCAGTTCCTACTAATGAAGTTAAACCTTCTTCCCAACTCCATACACCATAGTCACTTTCTGGCAAAACGTTTGCAAATTTACTAAATTTATCTAAATAAGTTGCATTTACAGAAGATACTACGTCGTCTGTATTTTCTATTGCCAAAATTTCGATTTCAACTTCTTGTTTAGCACTAAAATAATGTGCGCTTTCCCCACAAGTAATCGTAATAACGTATCGGCCTGCATTTTTTAAGCCTTTAACACTTTCTCCGTTGTATAGGTAAGAATAAACAATTTCTTGCTCAGAATTATTTACCGTTGCACTAAATTGATAACTGTTTCCAGTGTTATATTCATATTTACCATCTTCAGCAATAACGACACTGATAGCGCCCTGTGCCTTATTTACTTTTAAGGTTATTACGCCTTGTTCTTGTTCATAATTGTTTGTATCTTTTGGGATAAATAAAACGTCATAAGTTTTTTCACCTATCGCCAATTCTTCACTGTTGTTTTTCCATTTATAGCCTTCAGATAATCGTACGTGCTCTAATAATCTAGCAGTATCCTTATCGTAAGTAATTTCACTGAGTTTGCCTTGTTCAGCGACGAAATTTGCCATCTTTGCTTTATTGATAATCAATTTCGTGGTAAGTGCTTGCGCTTGATATTTGTCAGACTCAAGTGAAAGAAGGGTATCATAAGTGCCAGCATTAGTTTGTGAAAGGTTACCAATAATTGAAAAATCATCATCTAAAGTTCCTTTTACCGAACACGTTAAAGTTTTAGGTTGCGCATCATAGATAAACTCATTTTCTAAGACGCAAATTTCAACCATTTTCTTTTGTACGGAGAAGGTTATTTCTTTTTGTATTGAATTGTAATTCTTGGTATCATTTGGCGTAAATATAGCGTTTGCACTAAAAGTGCTTGGTGTTAGGATAACGATTTCATCGTTTTCCCATTGCCATTTACCGATGTTTTGAACTGTGCTGATTAATTCAACTTGGTTTAAGGAGTTCCCGTAAACGGCATTATTAACCGTTGCATTAACGTTATACGTGGCCTTATTTACGGTTAACTTGCCCTTTACTACCTCAACCTCAAAATTGTCGAAATCATTATCAAGTAAATCGATATCATATTCACCCACTTCAGGGCTAACTATCGGAGTGTTAATCTTAACGTTTAATTGAGCAAGTAAATCTTCTTCCAACGAATTTCCATCTTTGTCAAAAGCAAGAAATGAAACGCTTGGAACAAGGTCGTTATATAACATTCGCGCACTGCTAATAACAATTTTCACTTGTTTTTTAACTATTTCAAATTTACCTGCGTATCCGCCCTCATAGTTAGGGTCTTCAATAATAAATTCAAAATCGTATTCACCAACGTTTGTTGCCGAACCATTGTAATATGGAATATAAAGAACGTTAACGCCGTCGTTATTCGTACCTACCAATTGATACCTTGGTTCTTTATGAGTGCTGTCATATACAAATTCAAGAGTATCAAAAGAGAATTCTAGGTTTCTTTTGCTTACTTCAATATCAACTGTATCGTTAGCGAACACGTCGCCATTAGAAAGCACGAACTCAACGTTTTCGGTGTTTAAGCCGACTTTTCCAACAAGTTGATTAGAACCCTTTTCAAATTGCCAAGAACCAAACTTGTTTGACGGCAAGGTTAAAGAGCCAAGCGTATCTTCATACTTAGCGCTTAGTGTTTGTAACTGTGGAAGAACAACGTTTTCAGAGAACATTGCGTTTATTTGCTTGTTCCCGTTTAATTCTTCAGTTATTTGTTCCCAACCGATAAAAGTAAAGCCTTCCTTTGTTGGAATTTTTGTTAAATCTAATCCAATCTTATTTAGAACTAATTGAGTGTCAAAAACATTGCCGTCGGCTAAAAACTCAACCTTGTATTTAACGACGTATTCAAAATCAAATTGTTCTGAATCATACTCAAATTTAACACTTTTTGTTCCAACAGAAGTAGTATCGATTTCTCCAACCATCATATCGGAAGTTACAGGAATTAAAAACTCCTCTCCCCTTTCGGTTGTTCTTTTAATATAGGTATTAGAAAAATACTGGTCAAAATCAAATGTAGATTGATAAACTAAAACGTTGCCATCCTTATCTGATTGTAGAGAATACGTGTCTGTTTGTCCAATTCTAAACGTAACGAAAAGTCCTAATAACACTATCGTTACGCCTAGTAGTACCGCCATGATAAGTCTTTTAAACGATAATATCCTTTTCATAATTTTTCTCCTTTTTCCACTTGCAAGGAATCTATTTATGGTAAATGCAATTATATGCACTGTCTCCATCTAATATTATTTCTTGAACAAGTGGAGTAAATTTAGAAGTTGCACTATAAAGCATAAAGTAGAATGGTCTTTTGCCAGAGGCTTTTTCTAAAAGTTCTTGCCCCACGGCACTGAGAGAAATAGAGTATTCACTCAAAGCAAAAGACGTACCGGTAGCAAAACCTTCAATTCCACTAAAACTTTGTGATTTATCTTCTAAAATTCCGTAATTCTTTCCACCACCGAATAAAACTATGCCACCATGAACATATTGTTCATTGTTATCATCATAATATACCATCGGTGTATTATTCAACTCGCTAATCATTTCTTTAATATCGAATTTAAGTGTTGAAATTAAAGAGTCGGTTGCCTCAGTGCCAATTTCAATAAGCGTGCTACTATCAAGATCGTCAACTTTCTTCCAGTTATACATTCTCACGTCGCCATTAAGTGTCAGTTTTGCACCGTAACTTGTGCTAGACAAACCTTTCCAAGTACTTAGCGCTTCCTTAAATCCACTATTTTTCATTGATGGGAAAGCCTCAAGCGCATCATAGAGCATAGGTCCAGAGAAGTGTGAATCAATACCGATACAGAAAATCCCAGCATCTTTTAATACGCTATTTTCAATAGTCATCTTGGTCTTTATATATTTTTCTTCGTATCTTTGATAGTATTCTTGAGCAGGGTCGTAATCACTTTGAATAGGTAAATCAAGTGGTTCTGATGAGTCTATATATGGCGAATCGTAAGTTTGAAAATTAATTTCGTCAAGCGTTCTTGTGTCGTGAACAAAAGCATTGCTACCGATTCTAACGATAAACTCTCTTGCGTGACTTAAAACGCTATTTTTAACGCTTACGTTGATTACTTTTTCACTATCGCCCACGTCCCCGAAGGCACGAATAACGGTTCTGCCGTTGTTAATTCTTGAATATTCGATGTTAACGTTATCGCCAAGCACTTCAACGACGGTCCCTGCGAAGTCTAAATCGGTTAAATCTTGTTCGCCGTCTTTACCTTCCAACGTGCAACCCTTAAGTTCAACGTTGTTGATAGTTACGTTTTCAAAAACTGCAAAGCAAACGTTGTCTTGCGCCTTAACACTTGCCATATTGCCCAATGCAACAAAATTTAACGGCCCTGTGAATAAAGCCTTACCGGCAAATCTGTCTGCATCTGAAACGTTGGTAACGTTATCTGCGTTTATAACGTGGCCGTTGCCGTAAAGATTATTTTTAAATTGCAACAACGTTATTACTTGAGGTTTTCCAGCCTTATAATATCTAGTATCGTAAGTGCTATTAATTCTTTCGACGTTTGCACCTTGATAATAGTTGTTTCCACTTGCATCTTTACCGAAGTCTTTTGTAACGTCACCTTGCAATACCACTGCTTTATTTGCCTTAGTTGCTTTAACTAAATCTAAGAAATTATTTACTTCAACGCCTGCACCGACACAACGGATTACAAACTTTTCAGATTCGATTCCCGAATACAAGTCAAGTTTTGCTTTTATATCGATAATGTCGTTAACGTTATTATCTAAAATTTTAATCTTGCCATTTTCAATCTTAACCTTTTCAGGTTGGCTTGTTTCAAAGAAAATTTTCTCTTCTAATTTATCAAAATTATCGCCTTTTTCATTCTCATTGAAAGATAAGGTTACGTCGTGGAAAACTTCCTTACCGTTAACGTCAGTTCTACCTATAGTGAAAACGTCCTCAATTCCATAACCTCTTATGCCTTGAGTGATAACAAGTTCGTCAGGGCAAACGTAAACGTCTTTTTCCAACACGATTTTTTGTTCTGGATGTTCGTTACTTTGAATAGTAATGGTTGCCTTTGTATAACCCATCTTTAAGGCATTTGCTAAATATTCGGTTACACCTTTTCTTAAATTGCCGTTTGAATATTCTACCTTAAAATCAACGTCTGCATTTTTTGGTAAAACGCTTATTTGGTCCTTCCACTTAAAGTTAACCGTTCCAACCGGCATACAAATTTCGCCTTGAGACTTAAATTGTGCAGTTAGGTTTTCTATTCTGTTAATAACGCAAGATTTAGTTAAGGTTTGCGTTGGCGTTGAGATGGTAAATTCGGCCAATACCGTGCCATAAAAACTTGTATCAACAAACTCATATTCAAATTTGAAATTTCCTTCTCCTAAATCGGTAAATTCTTGTTGATTGATAGGTTTTATAAGGTTTGTCAACTCAAGGTTGTTCGTATTAAAAATTTTGTAACTAAGGCTATACTCTTCCAAAGTGTCTACCGTTAAACTGATAGCGCCCGTTGTGCTCCAAGTTGTTATTTCCGTTTCGCCAAGACTTAAAATTTGTTCTGCGTTAACGATAATGTCTACCGTATCGAAAACGTTAGGATTTGATATAGAACTGATGGTTACAGTTGCCATACCTTTACCCTTTGCAGTCAACATACCGTCATCATCAACGACTATAACGTTATTGTTGCTAGATTCATATTCCAACGACTTGTCCGTTGCCGTTTGAGGAATAAATTGTGTTTGTATTTGGGCTTTTTCCCCAACAGTTAACGTCGTTTTTTCAATAGAACAAGAAATTTCTTTTAATTGGGTTGATTTAACAACCACTTGAACCCTTGCCTTGTATCCACCGTCAACGGTTGAAAAACAAGCGTATGCTGAGCCTGCTGACTTTGGATAAATAAATCCGTCTTTATATTCTAATTCAGCCTTTGGTTGTTCGCCCACCTTCTCAACTGAAAAAATTACTTTCTTATTCGCAGCAGTTGTTGGATAAACAACGTAGTCAACGTAATACCTTTCATTTTTATCTAAATTGAGCGAAACGAACTCGTTGCCCTTAATTTCAATTTTTGAAACGGGGACTTTAACGTTTAACTTAACCGTGTTTACTGCAGTAAACAAAGTCATCATTAAAACCATAGGCAACACTAATATCAATGCAATAAGTTTTTTGTTCATATTTTTCCTTTAGTAATGCGTGGCGTTAATTAACCAGCCTTTCAAAACTTTTAGTAATGTTTGCACGGAAATATAAAAATCCACACAACAAGTAAACTATGCCGACAATAAACGGCACTAAATATACACCTACTTGTAATAACATAGCGTTATTAACTATTTTCATTTCACCTACAAAAAGAGCAAAGAACACGGAAGTTGCACTTGCTAAGAGTGTTAAAGCGCCACCGAGTAGCACTACTTTTGACAAAGTTTTGCTACTGTGGTCGTCAGCCTCCATATCGCTCATTGAAATTTTTGCATGTTTTAAGTCGAGTTTAGTTGCTATAAATATTTGTGCAAAAGTAAACATTAAACCAATTAACAAACAAATCAATCCGTCAAATATTTGCAAAGAAGTTGTAAGCACCAACAATAAGCACGAAACGAAAACTGCGATTGAACTAACCATTGCACAAAACAACACTTTAGCCCAGAATATCTTTGAAACGGCTAAAGGCAAAGTTTTCATCTTTAATATTCCGTATCCGTCACGAGTGATATTTGTGGAACAGAAGGTGTTCGTTAAAATGTCAAAAAGCAACACAGTTGACAATGCAAGCGCAAAATTTATGTGTATGCCAAGCGAAGTGTATATCAACGTTTCAAAAAGCGTGAAGCAAGAATACACCATAATAGGCATTGACATCGCCACCGAAAAATATGCAAAAATATGTTTTGGTTGACGATACACGCAAATAAATTCCTTCTTTAACAATGCAAGAATAGGACCTTTTTGTTTAATTTTTGTTGGTTTTTTAACCTTTATATCGTTTTTTGGTTGTCTATATAAGGTTATTCTATATAAATTTTTGCTTATTAAGTAAACTGCCCCCATAGCAATTAAGACAAAGAGAATAAGAATAACGTATGATAACAAAACCTTTTTCTCAAATAAGATTGCCACCATAGCGTTTACGGGATAAGCAAATTTATAAACCCACTTTAACGCATCAACGAAGTTTTCGTTAAACAAATATCGAATAGAACCTGTTGTCAATAACGTTTGAATAATATTTAAAAGGTTCGAATACAAGATAAATGCCACGACGAGCATTATTGTAAACAACACGAACAATACCGAATATTTATTAACCAAAAGTTCAATCACTTTTATGTATGGAACAATTAAAAGTGAAACCAATAGCAAGCATACGATAGGTAAAAACAAACAAACGGCTATCGTTGAAAGCCAAAATTGTGCACCTAGTGGCAAAACGCTTGCCGTGATACTGCTAATGGTTATGATATAAACCACCCCTACGATATACGTGTGGATTAAAAGAACTGCAAATTTGCTTAAAAACACGTTTCTCTTGCTTAATGGCAAACGTAAAAATACTTGCTTATTTTTATCATCGGCAAAAATCTTTCTTGTCCTTTCTAAAATCAAAATAGTCATCAAAAAGAGAAGCACAAGATAAAAAAGGCTTAACATTTCTTTTGCCCTTTCAATCGGCTCGTAAGTTTTGTCTATCTCAACTAATACGTAATTTTGCAAAATTTGAGAAAGAAAAACAACTATCGCGCATACCAAAAATGCAATTATTAAAAAGATAAATAGGCTACCGAGCAAATCGAATTTTTTCTTTTTACCAAATAGTGGCATTTGCATCTTAAATTCGTATTTGAATAAAGTCCAAAATTCTTTCATGCTCTTGCTTCCCTTTTAGTGATAGAAAGAAAATATTCTTCAAAGTCCTTTTTAGATTCATTAAACTTGTGCATATCAAGTATTTCTAAAATACGACCTTGGTCGATTATATATACGCGGTCACAAAGTTTACTAACAACGTCTAGGTTGTGTGATGAGAATAATACTAAATTTCCCTTGCTTGCATAGTACTTAATGAAATTCTTAAGTTGATTTGCCGTATAAGGGTCCAAACCAACCATTGGTTCGTCAAGAACGAACACCTTTGGCTGATGAATAAGCGCACCCATTATAGAAATTTTTTGTTTCATACCGTGAGAATATGAACTGATTAATTGATATATAGCATCTCCAAGCGCAAAAACCTTTTGAAATTCTTCTATTCTTTCAGTTCTGTCTTTTTGATTTACTTTATAAACGTCTGCTAAGAAGTTTATATATTCAAAACCCGTCATCTTTTCAAATAAAGTGAATTCATCAGTTACGTACCCAAAATTACTCTTTGCTAAAATATTATCCTTTTGAATATCATATCCACAAATTTTAATACTGCCTTCTTGATATGGATGAATACCCGTCATGCATTTTATAGTGGTTGATTTACCTGCGCCATTATGTCCTAAAATACCTATTATTTCTCCACCCAAACCAGATATCGATATATCCTCTATTGCATATTCACCTTTTGTAGAATATTTTTTGAATAAATTTTCAACCTCTATTAAAGCCGTTTTTTTAATTTCCTCTGTTAACATCTGATCTCCTTTTTCAACAACTTTTTCTTTGGTAAATTTTAAAAATTTTCCTATTATAATATTTTAGTATAGTCATTATATCTTTTTGCCGAAAAATGCAAAGATGCTATACTATTTCTATCTCTTTATTGCATTTACATCATATCTTAATATTGATGAATTGTCAAACTAAGTGCAACACTTTTTTAGATATTCATTAAATAAATCTATAGGTTTTTGAAAGTGTAAAACTTTCTTAGGTCTGGCGTTAATTAACGCCAGATTCTTTTTTAGCGTTTTTTCGCTTACTCTTTCTAAATTTCTACCCTTAGGATAAAATTCCCTTAGTAATCCGTTTAGATTCTCATTTGTTCCTTTCTGCCATGCACAATATGGA
>JAGASB010000181.1 GCA_017621955.1 Clostridia bacterium
TATCGTTACCGCTTTTACTTTCGGGAACGTAAGAGCATAAAAGTTCTTTAACATCACCGTTTTCATCAAGTACAACGTCATCGCACTTAATGATATACGCACTTTTAAGTCTAACGTATCCGTCCTTTTTAAGCCTAAAATATTTAGGCGGTGGGTCAAGCGAAAAGTCGTCGGAATCAATGAAAAGATTTTTTGAAAAAGTAACTTTTCTTGTCCTTTTAATTTCTTCACTTGGATTAATTTCAAAATCAACTTCTTCCGAAACACCGTCGGGATAGTTTGTTATAGTAACCTTTACGGGATTTAATACTGCCATAGCACGTTCAGCGTTAGCGTTTAAGTATTCTCTAATACACGCTTCAAGATAACTTATCTGAACTTCTGAGTTAGCCTTGCTTACGCCTATTCTTGCGCAGAAATCTTTGAGCGCTTCGGCAGGTATACCACGGTTGCGAAGTCCTGTTAAGGTGGGCATTCTTGGGTCATCCCAACCATTTACCGAACCGTCTTCAACAAGTTTTTTAAGGTAACGCTTACTCATTACAAGGTTGGTTACGTTAAGACGTGCAAACTCAATTTGTCTTGGCTTTGGTGAAAAACCAAGTTCTATACCAACCCAATCGTATAAGGGGCGGTGGTCTTCAAATTCAAGTGTGCAGAGAGAGTGCGTTACGCCTTGCATATAGTCGCATATAGGGTGTGCGTAATCGTACATAGGATAAATACACCACTTGTCGCCCGTTCTGTGATGCGTTTGGCGGAGTATTCTATAAATTACAGGGTCACGCATATTGATGTTTGGCGATGCCATATCAATTTTAGCACGCAAACACTTTTCGCCGTCCTTAAACTCACCGTTACGCATTGCCGTAAACAGAGCAAGATTTTCTTCAACGCTTCTATTCCTATAAGGACTTTCCTTTCCCGCTTGCGTTAAAGTGCCACGGTTAGCGCTTATTTCTTCGGGGGTCATATCACACACGAACGCCTTGCCCTTTTTAATAAGTTCAATGGCAAATTCGTAAATCTTTTCAAAGAAGTCCGAAGCGTAACATTCCCTATCCCACTCAAAACCAAGCCATTTAATGTCGGCCTTGATAGCGTCAACAAATTCCGTCTTTTCCTTAGACGGATTAGTATCGTCAAAGAAAAGATTGCACTTTCCGTTGTACCTTTCTTTCATACCGAAGTTAATGCACAAGGATTTAGCGTGCCCGATATGTAGGTAGCCGTTAGGTTCGGGGGGAAAGCGTGTTTGAACTGCACTTACCTTACCCGATTCAAGTTCATCGTTAATAATCTGTTCAATAAAATTAGTTGCTGGGGTCATATAAAAACACCTTTTTAAATCTATATGCAATAAGTATAACACAAATATTAAAAATAAAAAAGCAAAACAAGCAGTTTGCTTGACTAAATTTTAAAGATAATGTACAATTATTGTTGATAATTTTATTTTTAACTATAAAGGAAAGCGATATGGAAGAAAAAAACCTTTGTGCAACTATGGAAAAA
>JAGASB010000182.1 GCA_017621955.1 Clostridia bacterium
ACTTTCTTGATTTCTACCGTGGGGATAAATACAACCGCATTCTGGTTGCTTTATGCAAAAGGCGTACCATATTTTACGTACTTGGCGTCCCGTTTGTTTATTCAAGGTCAGATTTGGAACAGCCTGGTAAATTACGCGTTACTTTTTGTGATTGTTCCCGTTGTTTTGCGAATTAAAGCATTAAATTTGAGAATTGAGTAAAATAGACAATTGAATAACTAAAAAACTCCCTGTGTTGAACGCACAAGGAGTTTTCTTTTATTCGTCTTCTTTTAAGATGTAATACATACAAGGCCGACCACCCGTTTCGTAGTTTAATTCTCCAACGACGATGGCATTTTCTTCTAAATAGGTCATATATCTTCTTACAGTTACAGCGGTTAAGCCTGTTTGTTCTGATATGAAATCGCTTGTTACGGGGTCAGGACTATTCTTTTTTAAGCATGCAAGAATGGATTGTAAAGTCTTGTCTTGAATACCTTTTGGAAAAAGTTCCTGGGGTTGTTTTCTTTTCTTGTCTATAATAAAATCGATGTTGGATTGATTTAAGGTATCAAAATCACTTAACACTCTCTTTTGAGAAATGAATTTATCTAACGCAAGTTTAAAACGGTCAAAGGAAAAAGGTTTCACTAAATAGTCTACAACACCAAGGTGCAAAGCTTCTTCGAGGGAGTCTCTATCGTTTGCAGCGGTGACCATAATAACGTCTATGGCTTGTTTATCTTTGCGAAGGTCTCGTAACGTCTCAAAGCCGTTCATGTGGGGCATGAACACGTCTAATATAATTAAATCAACATCGTTTTCGCTGATAAACTTTAATGCGGCTTCTCCGTCTTTGCATTTTCCTGCAACGGAGAAATCCTTATGTCTACGAACGTACTGTTCGTTAATCATCGCAACCATAGGGTCATCTTCAACAATTAAAACTTTATACATAAATCAATTATCCTTTTTTTCCTTTGAAAAATATACGAAGAAGGACGTGCCGACGTTTTCTTGTGAGTCAACGGTAATCAGTCCACCAAAATTTTCAACCATCGTTTTTACTTGGTAGAGGCCAGTGCCACGGTTCTCACCTTTTGTGGAAAATCCGTTCTCGAATATACGCTGCTTGTTTTCTTCCGATATTCCTAATCCGGTATCGTCAACCGTTATTAAGATAGAATCCTCTTTAGAGAAAAGTCCTATGATAAGTTCGTTGGGGTTAGAAGGGTTGGGTTCTTTGGCGTTCATGGATTCAAATGCATTTTCAATTAAGTTCCCAATAACCGTTATTAAGACTTCGGTAGGGATATGCATATCGGTATTTGAGAAGTGAGAGCCATCGCGTAACGTGAATTTGACGTTTAACTCCGCAGCTCGAGCGGTCTTACCGATGAGCAGTGCAGCCAAAGCTGGTTCGCTGATGCAATTCATGATTTTGCTGATAGACGCACGTTGAACCATCGTAATATTTTCAATATAAGAAGTTGCTTGGTCGTACATTTCCATTTGGATGAGTCCAAGTATCACGTGGAGCTTATTAGTGAAATCGTGGTTGTTCGCGCGCATGGAATCGACAAGATAACGAGTACCTGCTAAGTCTTCCATAAGCTTTGTGTACTCAGCGCGGTCGTGCAAAATACAGATGGTATCAATGGAATCTTCTTCGTGTTTAATGGGGATTCTGTCTATTATAACGTCAGTTCCGTCCATTCTTTGACCTTGAATACCAAATTCCTTTTCCGTGCCGTTTAAGACGGTTTTAATGACGTTACCATTTTTAATTTGTTCTATGTTTTTCCCGATAAATTCAGTAGCCGTACTACCCTTATCTAACATTTTAACAGCGGAATTGTTGGTAAAGAGGATATTGCCGTTTTTATCCACGGCGATAACGCCTTCTTTTAACGATTCAAGTATATTATCGCGAACGAGATACATTGCTGAGATGGTATCGGGCTCATAACCTAACAAGCTGTTTTTGATGCTTTTTGAAATCCGAGATGTGATAAATA
>JAGASB010000026.1 GCA_017621955.1 Clostridia bacterium
CCTTCTGAAATGGTCTTTGCAACTTCTTCAACGGCTACGGCACTATCAAATTCCAAAACCGAACCGTCTTTTAACGTTACTTTCATTATAATTCCTCCTAAATAAAAAATCCTTAAAGCAACCGCTTTAAGGACGAAATAATTTCCGCGTTTCCACCTTAATTGCCACGGACACCGTGACCACTCTTTCCCCTTAAAAGTAAAGGGCTACTCTGCCTATGCGGTGGTTTCATTACCTTTTCCGTTTACGAAGTTTACACCGTCCCCCGCTCTCTGAAAAACTTTCAAGGTACTACTTGTCCACAAATAACGACAAATTTATTTGTATTATTATGTTACAACATAAAAATAATTTTGTCAACCTTTTAATCACTATATCCGCTGGAAAAATATATTTTATCGTTATAAAATTCTTTCAAATAAAATTCGTCTTCTTTGGGAATCAACCCGTTAAGCTCAACTTCACCGCAGTTAGAAAGCAGTACTTCCCTGACGATTTTTAAGTTTTCACCACCTAAAAGCGTACACCTTTTTAATCGTCTATAATGACAATCGTAGACCTTGCCACAATCAACGTATACCCTCTTTTTCTTGTTTTCTAACAAATACGATATAAACTCTTTTAGTTGCGTATTCAAAAAACAAGTAGGAATATACGACACTACGTCGCACCACTTTTGCTTTAATGGTTTAAGCCTAAAATTAAATATCCCATCTACTGTCATTTCAAGATTGTTCTTTATTCTGTCAAAAGCATACTTCTTGTCATCGTCAAGGTCGGCGGCGATTAAACTTGCAAATAAAATTTCTTTTTCAGTTTCGTTTAAGCCACTTACCTTGACGTTTCTCTTTAAAAAATCGTATTTATACTTGATAGCAATTATTTCGGCTACTTTGTCGGCAAGTTCAGCGTTTATTATATCAGAGTAATATTCGGGGCAATTTACTCTTAATACTGCTCTACCGTCAACGGTCATAGTTCTAACCGTGCAGTCAGCGTGCGTTAAAAGTTCACCCGTACTTGACTGAACGTATAACAAATTTCCGTCGTTTAATTTATTTTCTGTTATAGTTATTGAAGTCATATTGTTTAGTTTACGCCCCGAATTAAATTTTATTTATCGCAGTTGTTTTTTTTGTTACCGTTATCCTATAAATAAACTTATAAGCTTCTGAAACCACTATTATAGTTGAAGCGCACGCTATGACTTTTAGCCAACTTAAAAAGCACATTGCATTTACGCCTAAAAGTGGTGAGAATACTTGAACCATAACAAAATGAACGATAAACACCGATGCAAAGGTAAACACCATAATCTTGTTTTTGCCTATACTTTTTAATATACTGTTAGAGCCTAATTCCCTACTATTAAAAGCATTAAACAGTTGAAATAGAATAAATAAAGTAAACACAGCGTTTGTTAATTCGTTATCTTTAACGTGTAAAAAGTTTAGTGCGTACTGTAAAGACATAATGACAGCGACAAAAACGCCGTTAAAAATTATTCGCATAAACATTTTAATACCAACTATTCCGTCCGTTCGTTTTACAGGCTTATTATTCATAAGTTTTGAACTTGCCGACTCCAACCCCAACGTTAGTGCCGGCGGTCCATCCATTATCAAATTCACCCACAAAAGTTGCAGGGTGTTAAATGGCGTTGGCATATCTAAAATTGCACAAACGGTTATAAAAAGCAGTGCCGATAAATTGACCGATAACTGAAAAAGAATAAACCGTTGTAAGTTTTTATAAACATTTCTACCAAAAGCCACGGCTTTTACAACGGTTGCGAAACTATCGTCAAGAAGAACTATATCTGCGGCTTCTTTTGTAATTTCACTGCCAGAAATACCCATTGATATACCAACGTCAGCGTGCTTAATTGCGGGTGCATCGTTTATTCCGTCGCCCGTTACGGCAACAACTTCACCTATGCTTTTAAGCGCACGCACAACCCTTAGTTTTACTTTGGGGGTGCTTCTTGCTATAACTGAAATTTTGGGTATTATTTTTTTCAACGTCTCGTCGTCTAACTTTTCAAGTTCGGAAGCGTTTATAACTTGACTTTGGTCAGTTGCAACGTTTAATTCTTTTGCAACTGCAAACGCTGTTACTGCGTTGTCACCCGTTAAAATTTTTATCTTTATCCCTGCACGCTTACAATCTTTAACAGCCTTAAACACTTCTTTTCTTATTGGGTCGGCAATAGCAACGTACCCGTCGTAAACATACTTTTCATTTTCACTTCCGTCAAGGTGGGCAAAACATATAATTCGACGTGCCTTTTTTTGATGTGCTTCCATATCGCTTAAAAGTTTGTTTATCTGTGCTAAACTTAAACTACAAAGATTAAGAACTTTTTCGGGTGCACCCTTTATTAGTTTTCTTTCTATCGCACCTACTTGTATAGTGGTTATCATTGTTTTATTTTCACTGCTAAAAGGTTGCCTAGATAAAACTTTATAATTTTTTCTATATTCATAGTATGGAACGTTAGGATTGCTGTTTATATAAGCGTTTAAAAGTGCACATTCGGTTGAACTGCCACGCATTTTCGTTTGCTTGTTTTTTATGGTTATATCAGCCGTTGAATTGCATACGAAATTTTGATAAACTACTTCTGATTTAATATCTTTGGGCGAAATGCAAAATTCGTTTAAACAAACGCTTACTACCGTCATTTTATTTTGAGTTAGTGTGCCTGTTTTGTCTGAACATATAACGCTAACTGCACCAGTGGTTTCAGTTGCCGTCATCTTTTTTATAAGAGCATTGCCCTTTGCAAGTTTAATCATATTTAACGCTAGCGATACCGCAACAATGGTAGGCAAACCTTCGGGGACGGCAGCAACTATTAGCACTATGCACGAAATAAATAGTTCTTGTATCCCTTCAAAACTTAATGCACCCGAAAGGGCAAGCCTTACAACCGATATTATAAATACCGATATTGCACTTACTGCACCGACTATGGTTATGGTTTTACCAAGTTTAAATAACTTTGTTTGTAACGGTGATGAACTTTCTTTTTCTGTTAAAAGTTCGCCTGCAATAGAGCCTATTTCTGTTTTATCGCCTATTGCAGTCACTATCATTTTTCCGTTACCACCCGTAACGAAAGTTCCCGAATACACGCAATTTTTACGTTCTGCAAGTGGGGATTTTTCATCAAGCACTACAAAACTGTCCTTTTTTGTCGGAACGCTTTCGCCCGTAAGTGCAGATTCATCAACGTATAATTCTTCACAGTAAATTAGTCTTCCGTCCGCAATTATTTTATCACCGCTTTCTATTATAAGAACGTCGCCAACGATAACGTCTGCTTGGCTCACCGTAATCACTCTACCCGACCTTATTACCCTTACGGCAACGTTGTCGTAAATTCTATTTAACGCTTCAAACGCCTTTTGTGAACTGCCCTCCATAATAAGTGTTATCGACACGGATAAAAGTACTGCAAAAAGTATGCCTACACATTCAGAAAAATCACCTTCGCCCGTCTTTAAAAATTTACCGATATTTGTACCAAAGGTAATTACAAAGCCAAAAAGCAATATTATTAGCATAGGCTCTTTAAAAGCCGAAAAGAATCTTGACATAAAACTGCGTTTTTTCTTTTTGGTCAAAACGTTTCTGCCGTATTTTAACGCATTTTCCCTATAAAGTTTATCCGTCAAACCTTTATTTTTGTCCGTGTTAAACTTTTGACAGACAAATTCTATACTTTTGTCGTGAAATGCCATACCCACCTCCGCAAAGATACTTTAATTTATGCAAAAAAAAGTGAATATATGATTTGCACGTTGGACAAACTTAAAAAAATGTGATAAACTATTTATATAGAACTTATGAGGAGAAAAAAATGAATGATTTTTTTGAGGTTGACATTAAGGGCATAAATGCCAAACTTCCTATTTTACAGTTGCCCAGCGGTATTCATATTGCGTTCTTTAATTTGCACGGCGACACTGCCCTCACCGAACATTGCGGAAAGGAAATTGCAAAAAAAATTAAAGATAGTGAAGTTTTAATTACAGCAGAATCAAAAGGCTTACAACTAACTCACGTCGTTGCTCGTGAACTTAATATGCCCTTTTACGCTGTTGCAAGAAAGTCTAAAAAACTTTATATGCAAGACGGAATTTCTATCAGTTACGGAACTTCTATAACAACGGGTAAAGCACAAGAATTTTACCTTTCTAAACACGACGTTGACTTGATTAAAGGCAAAAAGGTAGCTATTATCGATGACGTTGTATCGACTGGTGAAAGTTTAAAAGGTCTTGAAGAACTTGTTAAAAAAGCAGGTGGAATCATTACTGAAAAACTTTTCGTTTTAGCAGAAGGCGAAGCTAAAAATAGAAGCGACGTTACCTACCTTGCATCAATACCTCTACTATAAAAAAATAAACGCGCCCAAATGGGTGCGTTTTTAAAAGGAAAAAACGCCGAACAATCGACGTCTTCTCCCAGGAAAAAGTTTATTGAGAGTGTGGGCTGGTTTATTGTAAAAGGTCTCATCCCCTTTTACACCCTTATAATAACAAACGAAACTTGAATTTTTATTGAAAATATTTAAATTTTTAAAAAAATATTTTTTATGCTTTTTTTTGATTTTTTAAGTAATTTTCAATATATATAAGATATAATTAGACTATGAAAATTTTAATTGTTGACGACGAAAGACAGCTTACCGATGCCGTTGCCGTAATCTTAAAACAGAATAATTATCTTGTCGACTGTGCCTATAACGGTGAAGACGGCTTAGACCACGCCCTATCTGGTGTTTACGACCTAATAATTTTGGACGTAATGATGCCAAAAATGGACGGCTTTACTATGCTTAAACTTTTAAGAAGACACAAAGTTGACGTTCCCGTGTTAATGCTCTCTGCTAAATCCGAAACTTCGGATAAAATTGAAGGGCTTAACTACGGTGCAGACGATTATATGACCAAGCCGTTTAATAGCGAAGAACTTATCGCACGAATAAAGGCGCTTTTAAGACGTAAAGAAAAATTTACGGGCGACGTTTTGTCTTTTGGTGATATTTCACTAGACAGAGATACTTTTGAACTTGTTAAAGACAATAAGAAAATTGCTCTTGGCAAAAAAGAATACCAAATTCTTGAAATGCTTATGCTAAACGATGGCAAAAGCATTGACAAAGAGAGATTTATAGAAAAAATTTGGGGTTACGATACCGAAGCCGAATATAACACGATTGAAGTGTACGTTTCGTTTTTAAGAAAGAAACTTAACGCCGTTGGCGCTAATACTGAAATTAAGTCTATCCGTGGTATCGGCTATACCCTTGGGAGCCGTTAAATGATAAGAAAAGCGCAAATAAAATTCATTGCTATAATAATGTCTATTTTGTTGTGCGTTTTTATGGTCATTTTCGGCGTTACCCTTTACATCTTAAAAAGCGTAAACGAAGCGGCGATTGAAAGAACTCTTGATAA
>JAGASB010000183.1 GCA_017621955.1 Clostridia bacterium
CACCTATACTTGTTACGCTATTAGGAATCACTACGCTTGTTAATGATTCACAGTTATAAAATGCAGATTCAGGTATTTCTTTACCACCATTAATAACGACCGTTTTTAGATTACCATTGTTAAAGAAAGGCAAAGCAATTGTTGGTGCTGTTACTGTTTCAATAGAACAGTTATAAAAAGCATTATCGCCTATATTTATTAGAGCTGATGAAAGAATTATTTCCTTTAAAGACGTGCAACCATAAAAAGCTTCTTTCCCAATTGTTATAATATTGTCAAGCGCAATCCCCGTCAAAGAGGTACAATTATAAAACAACTTATCTGGCAATTCTACAAAAGTTTCAGGTATAAAAATTGTTCTAATGGTGGTATTTCCATTAAATACATCTCCCATAAAGCCTTTGACGGTTTTATCGTTAAACTTATTAGGAACAGATAAATCAGTTTCTGCTCCGTTATATCCAACAATGTATGCTTCTTCACCTATAATAAGAAAGTCAAAACCATTTTCAGAAACAGCGCCTTGATAATCCCAATATGGCGTTTTATTATGATTCCAAGAATCGTGCCAATTATCTGGCTTATTATCAGCATAAAGATAGAAGGCAGTTATATTGTTGCAATTATAGAACGCATCATAATCTATCCAAGTAATACTTTCTGGAATATAAACCTCATTTATATACGAGTTGCCACAATACGTTCCGACAAGCGCAACAACAGGGTAGCCATCTATTTCAGTAGGAATTGTTACACTATTTTCAGAACCAGAATATTTTGTTATATATGCTTCGCCATTATAAATCACGTAACTATAATTATTTGACGTTATATTATTGTTTCCATAAGTTGTATCGCTGCTATAATATGTAGAATATAAAAACTCGCTTGGGTTAACTTTATTTTCTAAAATCAAATCAAAATTTTCATAATTAAATGCATTACTTCCGAGTTTTTTTACACTTATAGGTAATTCTATAGACGTTATCCCTGTATTATAAAAAGCATACTCTTCAATATTCTCAACGCCAAAGTCAATATACAAAGTATCAAGTGTAGTACAATTATAGAACGCATATTTACTAATAGTTTTAATGTCGATAGACACGTAATACAATTTTGAACAACCCCTAAACGCATATTCGCCTATGGTTTCTAAATTGTAAGACGCAGAAAACATAGTTTTTGCCGTATATTCGTATGCGTGCGCACCAATATATTTAACGCTAGAAGGAAGAGAACCACCAAGCATAGCACAATTACTAAATGCATAGTCGCCAATTCTTGTAACTTCTCCTTCAAACTCAACACCCTTTAAGAAAGAACAATCTTTAAACATATTGTCTGCGACTTCGGTAAAGCCCGCAGGAAGAGTCATCGTGCCAAGTTTAGAACAACCCGTAAACATTGCACTTGTTACACCGTCTGGTAATTCTAACGTTTCTATTGACGTACAATGTGAAAAATCAACTTTCTTTAACGTATTAGGCAACGTAACGTTTATAAGACTAGAACAACTATCCACGTATAATTCTTCTATTACGCTATTAAAGGTTATTTCTTGTAAACTCGTGCAACCAGATAAATATAATACTTTTACTGATTTAGGAACTGCAAATTCCGTTAATGATGAGCAATACATAAACGCACTTAATTCTACGTTTTGTATTGTTTCAGGAATTTCTACTTTTGTTAATTTCTTCGCACCAGCAAAAGCACCACTGCCAATGCTTGTCAACGCTCCGTTAGTTGCAAAATATATATCTTTAATATTAGTGGTCGTTCCACCCAAGCCATTAAACATACCGCTAGGTATTGTGGTAACGTTCTTACCAACTGTTATTACAACGCCATCATTGTGTTTAGCAAGGTCTTCAAACACTTTATCGGTTACTGCAACGTCACCACACCCTATTGCGTTAAAATATATATTTTCCACATAGTAAAGTTTGCTAAATGCTTCTTTTCCTATCGTTTTTACAGATTCAGGAATTTCAATACTAGTTATTTCAAAGCACCAACCAAACGCTCTTTTACTAATTTCTTGACAAACTGCATTGTCTTCAAATTGAATAGTTTTAAGTTTAGGGTGATACGTTTTAGTTGTATCTAATATCCAAGCAAAGAATAGATGCTCGGGAATTCTTTGAACGTTATCAGCAACAGTAACGGTTACGCCAGACTTATTTTGACCGAGATAATAGAAAGCCCTTGTATCTTCTGCAAGGTCTTGACAATTATCTGCAGCGTAATATACTTGCGTTACGTTTTTACATCCGTTAAACGCAAATAAGCCTATGTTTGAAATATACTTTGAAATAGTAATACTTTCTACCGTTAAATTATCTTTTAATGCACTTGGATTAATAGTGGTAACAGGTAAACCATTATGTAAAACTGCAATTATAAAGTCGCTATCATTTCCTTGATAACCTGTAACAGCATAAGTTTCTCCAGCCTTTTCGTAAACTACGCCTTTTGTTCCGTATTCATAATAGCTATAGAAAATATAATCGTTAAGTTCATTAACTGAAGTTATAGTGTTTTCTGGCTCAAATTGTTTTTCAGTTGTCCATCCATAGAAAACGTAATCATCTATAATCGTATTTTTTAACGCATATACACCGTTATCCATATCTTCTATTGTATAAACAACAGTTTCCGTTTTTGATGTGATTACACCATCTGAATCATAAGTATCCATATGATAGGTTACATAATATGGGATAGGCGTATAAACAGCGGTAAAAGTCGTATTTTTAGTTGGGAAGAAAGTATGCCTATGAATTTCCAGAAATATTTTATGACGGAGTTTCTGCCTACATATATAGATGGATCATTCTATAAATTCCCTTTAAGAACCGCTTTGTGTATGACGGGTGAAGATATACACTCTCCTGTTTTGTTTGATAATTGTAACATCGCATTCTTGTATGAAAAATGTAGGGGAGTAGATAACCAAAGATATATCACAAATATAAAATGGTCTGAGGACGATAGATACTTGAATGTATTTATCAGAGAATTGTTACTAATCATTAAGGCCGACATTTTGCAAGAAAACGGTAATTTGTC
>JAGASB010000184.1 GCA_017621955.1 Clostridia bacterium
CGTAAACCGTATGCTTACTGGTAGCACCGTTCCCGAATGGGATACAATGCTTTACCTAAAAGATACCGCTTCCCCACAAGAATACGACCAAGCCGTTTTCCGTTTACAAAACCAATACGTTAAAACGTTTAAGGATGAAAAGACGGGTAAAACCATTAAATTTAATATGAAACCGCAAACCCTACTAGTGGATTTTGACCCGAACAGAATGTTTGTTATGCAAGAAAAGAAGTCCAAAATATATAACGCTAACGTAGATACGGGCGGAAATAGCGAACTCGAAAAACGCATTAGAAAAGAGCTTGAAATTTCGCCTATTATCACTATCAATAAAGATAAAATCGAACGTGTAATAGCAACCGATATTTTAGAAGCGGTTAGCAACTACCAAAAAGATAAAGGAATTAAAGACGAAGCACTTGAAATTCCTGTAGATTTAAGCATTTTGGAAGATAGCACTATTCGTGCCGTTATCGAACTTGAAAACGAAATTGGTTCTAAATCAGGCTTGTCTATCCCTGCTCACGACGGCGACGATGATGACGATGGTAGCGATATTGACGTTCCCGAAACACCTACGGGCAACGATAATGACGACATCACACCGTCAACCGACACAACGCCTTCTACTGCGGACGATAAACGCAAGCAAGAAATCAGCTTAACAAAGAAAGTTCAAAGTTATTATATGAGAATTTTACTCTTTGCTTTTATCACGAAAGATACGGTAATTTCTATTTCCGATATAATCACAAAGATGGAAACGGAAGAAAATAAGAGAATTGCTAAAAATCTCGGTTTAAGCAAGCAAATTCTAACACTCTTAAATCAAAAAAACAACAAGTTTGTTTTAAGTGATTTAGATTATAAAATTCAAGACTTAAACAACTTATCAAGAGCAACTGACCTTGCCCCTGTAGAAAGAGCAAACGTTGCCGTGAATAAGTTTGGTAAACTGGGCGATGCAATTGTAATAACTCCGTCTAACGTTTGCGACGATATGGTAAACCTTCTCCCCGAAGATTTTATCAAATCCCTTCCATCCACAAATGGAAAAGTGTTAGATATAGCAGGAACGGCAGGCGAATTTGCCGTAGCATTACATAAACGGATGACTGAACTTGGTCTTGAGAAAGATTTTATCGCTAACGCAATCTATACCATACCAAAATCATCCATTTGCTATGAGCTAACAAGAAAACTTTATGAAATGTTAGAATTAAACGTTCAAAACATCGCAAAAGAGTTTATCGCAACAGATATGCTAAACGTTAAAGTTGGCGAAGAAATAGACTATAACAAATTGAAGGCGTTATTAACGCAAAATAAACCTTTTGAAACGATTAAACTAACTGATACCCTTACCGAAGGAGAAATTGAAATGTTAAAATTTGAAGCAGTTGTGGGCAATCCCCCTTATCAAGAAAATGACGGCGGTGGTGGACAAGGCGCATCATCTTCTACCCTTTATGATAAATTTGTTTATTTGTCAGATAAATTAAAAATAAAATACCTTTCTATGATAATTAAGGCAAATTGGACTGTTGGGGGCAAAGCATTAAATAAATTTAGGCAAAAAATGCTTAATGATAAATCAATAAAATATTTTATTGATTACACAAATGCGGACTTGTGTTTCGAAGGTGTTCAATTTCCTGGTGGCGTTTGTTATTTCCTTAAAGAGGATGGCTATAATGACAAGTGTGAAATAACAACAATTACACCAAAAGGAATAACAAAGTCAAGAAGATATTTGATAGAAGAGGGATGCGATACTTATATTCGTTATTCGGAAGCAATATCTGTTTTAGAAAAAGTGCGTAACAAAAAGGAAAAAACTTTTGATACTATTGTAAACTCTAGAAACATTTTTGATTTGCAGACAAACTTTAGGGGTAAGGAAGCTGGTGAATACACTTGTTATATAAGTTCTGGAAAATGTTTCGTAGATAAAAACGACTTTACTTTCGATGATTCAGTAAATAATTATAAGGTTATGGTTTCATACGCTAATGGTGCAGCAATGGCAAATATCCCGTATAGTGTAATATCTAAACCATTTATTGCTAAGCCAAAAGAACTTTGTTCAGACACATATTTGGTTGTTGGTTGTTATGATGAAGAATTTTTAGCAAACAATGTTGCAAAATATATGAAAACGAAAATATTTAGGTTTTTGTTATCATTAAAAAAGAGCACGCCGGTAGCAGCTAAAAAGACATATTCATTTATTCCACTTCAAGATTTTACGGCAAATTCGGATATTGATTGGAGTAAACCTATCCCCGAAATTGACCAACAACTTTACGCAAAATACAATCTAACCGAAGAAGAAATCTCCTTCATTGAGTCTATGATTAAACCTATGGAGTGAGAGGGTATTTAATAAGGATTTTGTGATATAAAGGGGAAATAAATATATTTTGGCACAAATAAATATAAAACTTGAAAATGCAACAGCAAATAAAATTTCTCTAAAAAAACATGTCCCATCAACAATACAGGCAGATTCTCTTTTTACATTTACGACTAAATTAGAATACTTAATAACAATGATAAAAAATAAAAGAGTTTCTGCTCGGTATTGTGAAGAGGATTTAAGTTATTTGAATATTCCAAATCTTAAAAAGATTGCATTTCCAATGAAATGTTTTTGCGACATAAATATGCACCGTTTGGAAATTCATTTAATGTTTTATGGATATTATGGATTAGCTTTTGAAAAATCATGGGGAATGCAAAAAGGTATACAACCTATACAATATGTAAATCCCGATTCTGATCTAAAACAAGATTTTGTAGAATCTTTTTCAGCAGCAATGAATCTTGATGTACGAGATGAAAATTCACCACAAGCAAAAATGCAAAATTTTCTTTTACATGAGCTTTTATATTATAAACCTTATGCAGGTACAATAAAAAATCGTATAACTGGCGAAATTCAAACAAAATGTTTTACAGATGAGTGTGAGTGGCGTTTCATTCCCAATGTTACAAAAGCAGGTTTTCATCAAGTTTTAAGAGATGAAGAAATAATTAATTCAGGTAGTTTGAAACTTTTAAGCGATAGTTTAGAAAAAGTCGTTAATTCCGCTTTAGCATTTAATTATGAAGATTTGAAATATATAATTATAGAAAAAAGCGATGACTATAAAATCTTATGTGATATTATAAAAAGTATGGACATATTGGAAGATGAAAAGTTTTTACTTATTTCTAAGGTTATTATATGGGAATGTTCAAGGGGAGATTTATAATGTTTGTTAGTTTTAATAGTGTCTTTAATAACAAACCACAAGCAGAAACAAAAGTTCCTAATGAAGTACTTGAATATATGAATGAACAACTCCCTCATGGAGTAAAGTATATTGCTGATTCTAGAGGGGTATGTTCGATAAAAAGTGATGGAAAAAAAATAACATTAAGTGGATTTTGTTTTAATCCAACAGAAGAGCAAAAGAAAATTCTTGGTGAAAATTATACTTATCAAGAAGTATTAGACTATTCCTATAATGCACAGCAAAAAATACCTTTACTTTTGAGAAATGATGGTATTATTATATTAAATGGCAAGGAAATCCCAATAAAAGATTTATCGTCTAATCCTCTGTTAGATATAAAATATGTTTCGGGAAGTTTAACATTATTTCCTCATCAATTTCCTAAACCATTTTCAATAACAATTGGTGATGGGAAATATTCTAGAGAACTTATTATTTCAAGGATTCCGAATGAAAGTGTTCATATTGCAATGTTTCAATCAAAAGAAAAAGAACCTATGATGATAAAGTTTTCAATAGATGAAGTAAATCAAAAAATGGATTTAAATGTTAGTTATGATTTGAAATATGCAACATCGATTCGAGATGTTGTAGAAACCACGATGATTTTCAATGCATATTTGTCAGGTAAAGCCTTTTTTGATGAAATTTTGTTAGATAAAGTTATACTAGGTTCAACCAATAAACAATTTGATGTAAAAAGTGCCATTTTTTGGGAAAAAGTTCTTAAAATAGAAGAATGTCTTAATGTACAATTTACTTTCCCAAAAAAAGATGTTTCCTTTGATGATTTTCAATTAGTGGAAGAGTTGTATCAAAATTTAATTAATGAAAAACCCATTCGTAATACAGAAAAAATTACATCTATTGATGGTGTTTGGCAAAAAGATTTTAAAGAATCAATTGGTCACTCTATTTCTTTTATTTATAATTCTGTTATGGAAATTAATTTATTCAAACTAAAACTATCATTACCGGTTTTGCAATGCATTTATAATGTAAAAATTAAAGATATTCAAAAAAAGGAATTAAAAACAAGGATTGTTCTTGAAGATGAAACTGAAGAAAAAAAACAATATAATTGTTCTATGATTTTCAAAAATATTGAAAAGTTGAATGAATACAAAAATAAAGAATTTCATGAAATAATAAACATATTTAATAAAGCAAAATCCATAGAAGAATATATTGAGTAAAATAGGAAAAATTATGTCATTTGAAGCTTTTTTAGATTTTAATAAGACATGTTTAATATCAGCTGAAGATGCATTTTATAAATTTGGAAAGGAAAAACATAGGTATTTTTGTCCAAATAAAAAATGTTCATCAAAAATGATATTAATAAGTTTGATGGTGAAAAAAAACATTATTTTGCAGCATTAGAAAAATTTCCCCATATATTAG
>JAGASB010000185.1 GCA_017621955.1 Clostridia bacterium
AAATCAACATTTAAGGCTTGATGTTGTGCTTCGTAGTAATAATAGCGATAAACATATTTGATAGCCTTTGCCTTTGCTTCGTCAGTTGCGATTTTATAACCATTGCTTGAAACAAGTTTATCAACGGCAGTAATTGCACCACTATATGCTTTTCTAAACTTTTCTTGTTGTGGGCCAGTTAGCGAATGCTGAACTTCGTTTATGGTCACACTGCTTGGAACGGATTGTGGAAGAACATCAAACCCGGCAGAAAGAAGTCTATTTACTTCGCTTCTCGTTGAACCGTTTTCAAAGTCGCCTACATTTTCGTTCATAATTAAACCAGCAATAGTAGCAATCATTGCTTCGTCGTTGTTCTTAATTGCTTTCTTCAAGTCTGAATTATAACTTTGCTTATAGAAAATATCGTCTATTTTATAAGCAGTTGCAGGGCTTATTCTATTTGTTAATCCATAAAACACGTTGTAAACGTTTCTAACTGGAATACCAAATAACTGACCGATAGCGTAAGACATTTTTTTGATATTTAATGCTATATCTCTTGAATCTGCATTACCAGAGAAAATATCCCCAGTTAAGTTGATTACATCTGACATAGAATCAAGCAAATCGTTTATAGCAGAATATTGATAGCCGTCAAAGTCGTAGCCTTCTACAAGTTTAGCATAAACGTCTTTGAATATAGGCAAACCACCGAAAAGATTACCAACAGCATCAACAGTCATATTTTCCACAATGTTGTCTTCTTCGTCGTCTTTATTGTAAAGCGTTCTAAATGCTTGTGCAATTAGAGCCATAAAGATTGCAGAAGTGACAAGCGCAGATGTTGACTTCGCTGCTTTTTTCCTTGCTGTTTTAATTTGTTTATCAAGATTAGCCTTTTCAGAAGCATCTGCCGTAGCCTTTCTTCTTGCTTTTAAGATAGACAACTCACCATAAGAGTCAATAACTCTACCCACAACTTTCATAGAGTCGGACGTAAACATTGTCAACGTCTTCATTAGTTCGCTTGAAGAACGCATTGCTTGCGAACGCTCCGTCGCTATTATGTTTTGTTGGGTTTCAAGAATTACTTTTTGTAAAAGTTCACCAGCCTTAACCTTGTTTTCTTCTGTTCCTATTTTAAGACCAGTATTCTTTTGAACTTGAACTTGGCAAGCACCAAACAGTTTCTTTACCACAAGTCTGTCGGTCATACCGATAGGCTTCATTAAAACATTGCTAACCTTGTCAACCTTGTCAAGAACACCTTGCGCAAGTGCTGCAGTATTGTCATTATTACGCAATTTTGCAAGCGAACAGTATTTATCAACGTCATTTGTTTTTATAGCCAAACCTTTTATAACCGAACCATAATCAAGAATACTTGTTGAAGCAAAGAAAGAAGATAATTGAGTAAACCAAACCTTTGGATTTGCGCCAAGTTGGTATCTTGCATAACTACCACGTATAAATCCAAATGCACGACTACCTTCACCCCTTTTAATGCCTTGAATATCCGATATTAAATCTTGCAAATAGGTTTTGCCTTTATCCCAAACATTTACACTTTCGGAAGCAATACTTTTTACACGGTTAGCATTGCCACCTATATCCATATTATATATAATATTAAAATTATCAATAACATTAGATAAATGATAATACTGTGCGATTCCCCTTAAATGTCTTGAAAGAACAAGGTCAAGCGATTCGATAAATAGTTCGTTCTTTGCGCCTTTTACAGCAGACTTATTAAACGACAAATTACTTACACGGTCAAGTTCAAATTGCAAACTGTCAACGTCAACACTTTGTGCTATATACGCCCTACGGATAGGAATATAATAATCGTCAACAACGTTTGAATAACCAAGTCTTGTTTTGTCCCTTTCAGACTTCAATTTTTTGCAGTCTTCGTTGAAAAGTTTTTCAGCAATTTTTATATATTCAATTTCTTCTTCGGTAAATTGCTTTTCAAGTTCTGATTGAACTTCACTCGCAATAATTTTTATATCGTCCAAGGTTAAGTCTTCATTAGTTTCAAAACCAGCAACACGAACAGTCTTTCCTTTGTCGTCTTTATAACTAAAACCAGACCTTGCAAGCCCCATTAGAGCCTGTTCCCTATTAAGAGCCATACACAAATATAAAGCCTTGTCAGCAGGGATTTCGACGTTATTATACTTAACCGTTTTAGCCTTTAAGTTCTTTAAGAACTTTTTGTGCTTGTCGTAAAATTCTTCAACACTTGCGTTTAATTCCATTTCAAGAATAGCAGAGTTGACTGCACCTTCTCTAAACGATTCAAGTGTTTGGGTAAAGAAGCCGTCGCCATATTTATCCATATATCTTGCAATCGTCATTGGGTCATTAAATGTTTGCATATAGTTAAGTTTTGAATTGTTGAACAACTTATCAAAAACTTTACCAGCCCAACTGATTTTAAGATTTTGCGTTTCTGCAATCTTCTTAATATAGTCTTCTACAATCGGCTTCGCATCAACATACTTACCAGCACGGAAAATCTTGTTGTTGGTTTCAATAAAGTGCCTAAAATACGCCACCGCAGTAGCAAGCCCTTTAATTTCTTCTGCTGTAAGTTTGCCAGTTCCAGAAGATATTTTATTTAATATGTATGATATATCTTCAATAAACCTATCGCCAACGACAGGATTATCTTTACTATACCATTCATTTAACCCAGCAACTATGCTTCTCGTCCCAGATTTATTAAGGTCGCCACGGTGTTTAATTGCCGACAGTCTTTCTATTGAGCCACGGAATAATAAGTTGTGTGATTGCGTAGAGTTCTGGAAGTCCCCAAAGTGAATATCACGAATTTTGCCCACTTCATAAAGAAGATTATTGATAGCGCTATTACGTTGTTTTTCTTCGTAGTAAAGGTCTTTCCAGACTTTCGCCCTTTCTTTTTGCTGTTCGATAATTTCTGCAAGTTTTGATTTTTTACCATTGCTATCAAACGCACGAAGAATATCTTTTGCAATATCTTGACGAAGTTTGTTTCTTTCTTCTTTACCAAGTGTATCTGCAAGGAATTTATCGCTTTTCTTTTTTAATGCCCTAACTGCTTCACGATAAGCACGGTCCATTTCAAAGAAAATATCTGCTTCGTTTTCAGCATCAATAAAGAAACCACTTTCTGCAAGTTCCATTGCGATTTGGTCAGCCGTTTGTCCGTCTTCACCCTTTCTCTTGCCCCAAAGAAGATAAACACTATTATCCGTATCATAACGATATTTTATTTCACCCTTTAACGCCTTTAAGTCAACGCTGTGCAAATAGGGCTTTAAGAACGATATCGTTTCGGTATAAATTTGGTTTTCTTCTTCAAGATAAATGCTTTCAATTATTGTGTTGTCAATAATATAGTCTGCAATCTTTAATGAGATTCCAGTTCTCTTTCCAGCATCTGCAGTATTCAACGTCTTCCAAAGAACGTCGATTGCTTCTGCTTTTGTTTTACCAGATATTCTAACCGAATAATCTTCAAGATTAAAATTAGTTTCAAGAATACTATTTATAATACTTTCGGCTTCTACTTTTGAATAAACCTTTAACTTTGTAAAGTTGGCAACTTTCTTTTTAACTTGTCCGTCACTTAAAGTATAAGTTGCAGTATCTTTTAATGAAAAACGGATATCGGGCGAAGTCGTCGGGTTCTCATTATTAGCGTTTTTAACTTGGTTTGAACTTAACGCAATCCACGTTTCGATTTTTCTACCAAAAGAACCTTTGTCTTCAAACAAGTGTATTCCGTCAAAACCAGATTTTTTTAGGTATGAATTTATTAGAGCCTTTGCCTTTCTTTCTATTTTTGAATTTTCGGCACGCCATTCTTTTAGTATCTCGTCGCATTTTCTTGAACTTTCTTCTATTATTGAATCTTGTTGCTCTCTTGTTAAATCAGAGAACTCAACACCACGACGACGTGCAATGCGCTTTTCCGAAAAAGCATCTTCAAACAACTCGTTGTATTTTTTATCGTTTTCAGCCAGTTGCTTTACAACGACATCATATCCGTCAATATTTTGTTTCCAATATCTTTGTGCGTGTTCTCTATTATAGAATACAAGTGGATTTTCTATTTTTGCATATAGGCGCATTTGTTTATCGCCTTTAAGACCAATATTTTCAGAAGTTGGCTTCAAGAAAATACCGTTAGGCATTTCATAATCACTATGCCCAGCACCTTTTTTTGTAGTGTCAAACACTGTAAAGTCGGCATTTGTTTGGTGGTAAACCACAAGTAAATTACCTTGCCAATCTCTAACAGCGCTATCTTTAAAATATTCTTGTTGCTGTGGCGTTATTGTTTCGCCGTTGGAGTTCTTTAAAGAAAATCTAACATCTGGAACGCTATCATTAAATCTCTTGCTTAAAGGTATTACGTCGCCATTATCGTCATAAGTCACCACATTAAAGAGTTTTGCATTGTTAGGTGTGTTTTTATATGCGTAATTTTTACCGTCGTCAAATCCCCATTCAGCAATATCATTTCCGTCCCACCATATATGTTCAACAGAAACAGATTGCTCAATGATTTTATAATCATTACCCCAACCGTGAATTTCAGCATTTTCAACAGCATAAGATTTACTTGGCGTAATCCAGTCCCCATTTCTAAACTTCGCTTCTTTGATACTAATAGGGACACTGCGATACATTTTAATAAATTTAGAGCCTAATTGAATAGCCTTTCTTATGTTAAGAATTGCTTCTTTTCTTTCAGAACTTGCCGACCTATAACTTCTTTCGTCCAAAGCAATAAAATCCAAATTGTTTATATCAATACCGTCTTTTATGTAATCGCCAAGCGTTTGCGTGTCCTCAAACTCGTCGTTTTCCCACGCTTTAATTCGAGATTCCTTTGTTTCAAAATAAGCATTGCTTGACGGCGCTTTGCCGTTAAAGGCAGAAGTTCCTTGATAATCGGAATCTGCAGAATAACCTTGCATTTTAGAGTATTCTTCAATAATTCTTTTTAATTCTGCTTCGTTCGATTCTGGATTTTTAGCAAGTTCTAAATATTTGTCGTCTAATGACTTTAACGAATATTTTATTCCCCTTTCATTATCAAAGATACTTGACGAAGAATCTCCCTTTCGCTCTGTTCTATTTTCTGTTCTGGCATTTTCTCTTTTAGCCATTTCAGAAAGGCGTGAATCTGTTCGTCCTTTGTTAGTTCGAGCGATATCAGAACCTTGCTTTCGTCCTTTATCTTCATAGTGGATAATACCTTCATTAAGGCTTCCTGCATAACTGTAATTTTCTGACTCATATTTTTTAATCCTTTCTAACCTTGTTTTGAATTGTTTTTCCGTGTAGCCTTTAACAATTTGATATTTTGAATCTAAATCGTCAAAAACTTCAATCTTATACCAAGCATTATCGTATGATATGAAAGCGATATCGCCAGCCATTGAACCTTTTTCGTGCGCCCACCTTGTTGCTCTTTCGTTGGCTTCACTTCTTATATCTCCACGCCCATAATAAGGGAAAGTTTTACCTATAAGACTTTTTCTTAAATTGTATCTTATTTCGCCAGAATTGTCAAGTTCATTGCCGTCGTCAAGAACGTCGTCAGCAAAATCTTCTGCCGTATAGCCTTTATCTTTAAGCCATTCAGCCCTTTTATCTTTCGATAATGCAAGATATTCTTCACGGTCTGCCTTATATTCTGCCATTGCTCGACCAGCGCTTGTTCTAAATTCACCAAGTTCCGAACCGACAGCAGTTAAAGAGCGTGCGAAAAGTTTCTCTGCCTTTTTAAGTCTTTCAACCGTTGCTTTTTCTGCATTAGTTCCCTTAATAGCAGTGAGTATATCTCTAATTTTATTATAGATTTTTCTTGCAAGCCCAGTATTGTTGCGTGACAATCTTTCAATACTTGCTTCATTGCCAAGCAATTCTTCTGTGACGTGGGCCACCAACTCTTGATAGCCCGACAATTCTTTTGCAGTGAGTTTTAAGCCTTGTTTAATTTTATTCAAAGCAGAACGAATATCGGTTTCGGTAAAACCATAATCGGTAGCCTTTACAATTTTTGCAACAGCCCTATTTACTGCTTCAACGTCTTCTGTTATAAACTCTGCGAAATGCTTAAATTCTCTTGTGTTTTCTGTAAAGCGAGAAACTTCGTGCGCAACTTGTTTCACCCAAGTTCCGTTAGCCAGATGTTCTTCACTTACATACATAGTATTGCCTTCTATAAAAGCGTTTGCATACTTGTTTGTTTTTATAATAGCCAAATTAAGTCCCACGCCAGACTTTCTACCCAAGCCAGAAACAGCCTTGCTAATTTTAGCAAAGTTAGTTCTTTGTTCTGGTGTGAAAGTGGTGTCAGATAATTCAATATTGTAGCCGTGGCTTTTATTGACAGTTGCAAGTGTATCTTTTACTTCTTTAACGTTATAAGTTAAGTTTGCAGAAACATTACTGCTTTTGCCAGAGTTTATAATCTCTTGCAAAGTGGTGTAAACTTCTTCTTTCAAGTCACCGTTAGGCTCAAACATATCAGCGATTGACGGCGAACTTTCTTGAAGCGTTGCAAGTGCTTCCGTGCGTTCTTCTTCTGTCATTTCCTTAAATTCGTTTGACATATTTTCAAGCGAATCCAAGTTTCTTTCAGCGTTTCTAACAGTAGCACCGTCAACTTGCTCTTGTGTAATATTAGAATCTTCTTGAATAACAGCAAGAGATTGTATGCTATTTGCAATATCTTCTAAACTTTCAGCAACGTTTACAAAGTGTTTGCCACCTTTATCTTTGTGAATAAGCGCAGAAGCCCCACTTTGAACGCCGTCCAAAATAGAACCAACTGCACCACCGATAAAGAAAGTTTTAGGTAATTGCGCCCAGTCAACCTTTGCTTCCGAATCGACACCAGTAATTCTTTTGTTTACTGGGTCTAATAAGTCAGCAACTACTTCTTCCAAACCTTCCGAAGCAAACGAGTAAACAGCCTTTCCGACACCTTTTGATATAAACTTGTCAGTTCCAGTCTTTACTGCGAGTTTGCCGAGTAAAGTGTTATCAAGTTTAGTTGCAGAACCAAATACACGACCACCAATCATTTCAGTTCCTGCTTCTATTGCACCGCTCAATGCACCATAACCAAGCGCTTGACCGTATGTCGCACCTTCTTGAAGTGCAGATTCAGAAGCATTACCTGCAGCACCAGCAACAAACGCAACCTTTGAAGCAACGTTTGCAACTTTCGCACCGATTGAAGCCGCTTTTGCGCCAGCAGATGCAGCAGTTCCAGCAAGCGAAGTTCCACCCGAAACAAACGCTAACGCAACAGTCGGGAGCATTCCACCAACACCGTCTGCTATCTGGTTAACTATATGGTCATTATCAAGATAGGAAACATCTGCAAGGTTTCTGCCCCAAGACCATTCAAGCAAGCCTTCCCCTTCTTCGTCTGCACCAAAAATATCAGCAGTAAAGTCATAACTTACAAAATCGTCAACGTCAGCCCCAAATAAGCCAACGAGCATAGCGCCAGCATCAACAATACCTTCTATGGATTTTACTGCACCCATAACGATATTGTTGACGAAGTTTCCTATTGTTGCAAGCCCCCTAACAAACCAGTTCTGTTCACTTTCTTGCTTCGGGGGATTATTGTTGTTAAGCGAAGTTTGGGCGTTGGTATCAACGCCGTGTATATTTAACTGCGCTTTTCTTTGTAATTCTTGTGGATTATACATTATTCACTCTCTTTTTTATTTGCCAGATGCAACTTTAATGTAGGCACTAACTGCATCATTTATATTGCTATTATCAGACATCATTTGTCGCCAAGTTCCACCGTGGTCAACTATAAACAAATGACCGTCATAAACTGCAGTCGTTTTCGGAGATTTAGACTTGCCGTGTTTAGCAAGAAGATTGTCAAGAATATCCGAATACTCTTTTTTTGCAGGATTGCCCATTCTTAAATCGTATTCAGTGCCACCTATTGAAACGTCGATATCGTTATTTTGTCTATCGGTAGAGCCAAAGCCTTGAATGTTAACTTTTCCATAAGTGTTATCTGCCCCACGATAGCCTTCTTGTGTTTCCATAGAAAGAACTGGATTTTCGTGTTTATCAATATAATCATTAAGAGCAGAATTTTCACCGTCAGCACCAGAATTATACGCTTCAAGCCATTCACTAAATCCTTCTTGACTTTCAAGATACGCCATAGTGCTTTCTGGAACGTTTTCGCCATAAATACGTGTTATGTAATCCCAAGTCTTTTGGGCCGTCTCGTTGGTGATGCTACCGTCGGTATTAAACGCACCATCTTCTGCAAGCATACCAGAAACTTCGGAAACTACATTTGTTTCTTTCTCGTCTTGATATTGTTGTTCTTGCATATCCAACTG
>JAGASB010000186.1 GCA_017621955.1 Clostridia bacterium
AAACTATTTTCTTAGGTACTATTTTCATAACTAAATTCAAAAATTTATTGAACACACCCGGTATATATTTTATTTTGTTTTTGTTTACTTTTTTAAGTGATTTTTCAGCGACGAACTCAGGCGACTTTGAAGAAAGTTTTCCCCACAAGCCTTGCCCTTTTATATCTTCAATAATATCAGGTCTAGTAGGCACGCCACCCGGCATAACAACGGTAACCTTTACGCCGTCTTTTTTAAGTTCATAGTGAAGCGAAGTGAAAAAATTGATAAGTAGCGCCTTGCTAGCACTATACAGCGCAAAGTACGGCATAGGCGATGCCCCCGACATACTTGCAATGGTTATAACTTCGGTTTGCTTTTCCTTACGAGACAAAAGTGCGTGAGTTAAACTGATTGTCGCTTCGACATTAACCCGTATTTGAAAAAGGACTTTTTCCATCGTGTAATCCATAAACGCCTTTTGCGTGTCCACGCCTGCTACGTTTATTATACGGTTAAACTTTATTTCGTTTTGGTCAATATACGAAAGCATTTCTTTGCGTGAAAGTTCACTTGTCAAATCACACGCACAAGTTTTAACGGTAACGTTATATTCCTTTTCAATGCTATTTTTTAACGTGCACAGTTTTTCTTCGCTTCTGCCCGTTATAAAAAGATTGTATCCCTTTTTTGCGCAAGAAATGGTAAATGCTTTGCCTATTCCACCCGTTGCGCCACTAATAAACGTATACGTCATCTTATTTTGCCGTCAAAACCTTACTGCTTACGCCGTTTATCATACCAAGTTTACCCGAAAGAGAGTTTATCACTTCTTGTGGAGCGTCCATAACAACGCTTATAACGTTTACTTTGCGTTCTTTATACGGCAAACCTAATCTGCCGATTATGTATTCACCAAACGTATGTAAAAGCGTATTTATGCGTTCTACGGCATCAGTATCGCTTACGATTATTGCGACTACGGCAATTTTATTTTCCATATATTTCACTTGCCCTTTTTGCGTTTTTTTAATTATATCATACAAAAGTAAAAAAGACAATCCTTTAATAAAAATTGTCTTCTTATTTTTTCACATAATTTGCACTCTTTTTAATAAAACCTTACAAGCAGGTTTATCAGCAATAAAATTGCCCCTTTTTCACCACTTGGCGAAGTTTATCAATCGCCTTTTTTTCTATGCGTGATATGTATGAACGTGAAATTTTTAAAAACTTTGCAACTTCCCTTTGTGCGTAAGTTTTTTCACCTTTAAGCCCGTACCTTAAACATAAAACGGTATATTCACGCTCTGATAAAACGCCCTTTATGAACTGCAAAAACTTTTCACGCTCTATACTTCTGTCAACCCGTGCAAACACCGTATCTTCCTTTTCGCAAAGCAGTTCCATAAGCGTAAGTTCGTTTCCGTCCTTGTCGCTACCAACAGGGTCGGACAGCGATATGTCGTTGCGATATTTTTTGTTTGCACGAAGTAGCATTAAAATTTCATTTTCTATACACCGTGCAGTATAAGTTGCTAGTTGCGTGCCTTTGCCAAGTTCATAAGTGTTAATCGCCTTTATTAAACCAATACTTCCCACTGAAATCAAATCGTCAGTTTCGGCTGCGCCCGAATATTTTTTTACAACGTGGGCAACTAAACGCATATTGTGTTTTATTAACTTTTCTTTTGCCGACATATCGCCTTGTTTCATCTTAATAAGACACTCTGCTTCTTCTTTTTGCGATAGCGGTTTGGGAAACGAACTTCCACCCGTTACACTTCCCGCAAAAAAAGTTATTTTGCCTATCAAGTAAATTAGCGCATCAAAAATCATATATAAACTCTCCTTTTTTTACTTACGCTATTACTCTATGAATAAAATTTTCGCATTATTAAATATAGCAAGTCCTTAAAACGTGTCATAAACCTATTTACTTGAAAATTTTTAGTGATATTATATCGCTGGCGTTTGGAAAAATACAGGAGGTGTTAAAAATGAAGACTTACCGATATTTAAGATTCAACGGCTTTTATAAGCGTCTTAACACTCTTCGCACAGGATAGTACCTTTTTACACCTCAAAAAAGGTGAAATATGGATTATATATTACTTAAAGATTTTTTAACTGCTTATAGCCTTCCCACCGTGATAATCGCAGTTATAGTCGGCATTATATGTCTTTTTGCGGATAAGTTTTTATCTGTCAAATTCCCCGCATTAATTAAGGCGTATTTACCGTTCGTGCTGTCGGTTGCACTTCACGTTGCATTTGATATGCTGTTTACCTACCGTGCTTTTAAGTTCTATCCACAATCGCTCTATGCTGGACTTTTAAGCGGTTCGCTGAGCGCAATATTTATTTCCGCTACTAGAAAAATAGCAAGTGGAAAGCCCCTACCTTTAAGCGCCACCGTGCTTTTAATTGAAGGGCTTATTGCAGGATACGTTGAAAGTAGCACGTTAAACCAAACGGCAACGGCATTAGACAACATTATTCAAAACAGCGATTGTGAAAACGAACTTTTATCACAGATAACTTGCGTTATTAAAGATAACGGCAAAAAAGAGTTTAGTGAAGAGGACCTCAAAGGCTTAGCAATGCTTATCATTAAAGCAGTTAAAACGATTAACGCCGAATAGAAAAACGCAGACGGAATGAGCCGTCTGCGTTTTTTGTTTTGTGATTTTCACATAAAAAGTTTTTAACGTTAAATACTATCGATATGAAAATTTGTACAAGTATTAAGGATAACCAAAAGCAACTTAAACAAGTGCTTACAAGTGAAGATATAACCTTTCTTGACGTTAAAATTAACAATACTGACGCAGTGCTTGTTTTTGTAAACGACTTGATTGACAAAGAGTCGGTTGGTGAACTAATTTTACGACCTGCCGACGTTTATGACGGAACAGTTGACGAACAAAGTCTATTCAAACTGTTTTTAAGCCCTGAAAAAAAGATTGTAAACACTTATAAAGAAGTTGTTACCGACGTTTTACTTGGCAATGCAGTATTGATTGCCGACGGAATTGACAAAGCGTTTTCGTTCGGACTTAAACACTTTGAAAAGCGTGCAATTACCGAACCACCAACTTCTACCGTTATTAAAGGTCCACGAGAAGGATTTGTAGAAAGTTTGCCCGTAAATATTAGTATGATGCGCAGAAAACTTAAAACGCCCGACCTTATATTTGAAAACGTTACCATAGGTAAGTATTCGGAAACGCCCGTTGCACTTTGCTATATTAAGGGCATTGCTGATATTAGGCTTGTAAAAAAACTTAAAAAACGGCTACAAAGAATTGATATTGACGCTGTGCTTGACAGTTCTTACGTTTCTAAGTTCTTGCGTGAGCATAAATATTCGTTATTTAAGCAAATAGGTAACACTGAAAAACCCGATATTCTTGCGGGGAAAATCTTAGAAGGTAGGGTTGCAATATTCGTGGACGGTTCGCCCATAGCGCTTACCGTTCCTTACCTATTGATAGAAGATTTTCAAAGCCCAAGCGATTATTATAATTCGTCTTACAGCGCCACGGTAGCAAGATATATTAGAATAATTTCGGTTGCGCTTGCTCTGTTTTTGCCTGCCGTTTTCGTGGCGGCGGAACTTTTTCATCTGCAACTTATACCCCTTTCATTTTTACTTACAATAGTAAACAGTATTAAGGGCATACCCCTATCGCCTAGTTTTGAAATGTTCTTTACCTTGCTTATCTTTGAAATATTAAACGAAGCAAGCGTAAGAATGCCAAAGTACGTCGGAATGGTGGTATCTATCGTGGGTGGTCTTGTGCTTGGCGAAACAGCCGTTACTGCGGGTATAATTTCAGCGCCTACACTTATGATTATAGCGCTGTCTGGAATTTGTCTTTACACCGTACCCGAACTTGAACAGACCTTTTCCGT
>JAGASB010000187.1 GCA_017621955.1 Clostridia bacterium
AAAAGTATTTTCTAATCAAGTCAACCTTATTTGCATACTCTTCGGCAGTGTAGTGCCTATTCATTTTTTTAAGCACAGCGTTTGAGCCCGACTGCAACGAAAGGTGAAAATGCGGTGCAAAATTTTTAAGATTTTTAAGCGCCGTCAAAAATTCATCAGTAATTACACCCACTTCTAACGAACCAAGCCTAATTCTACAATCTACTTCTTTAAGGCTTTCAATCAGTCCCGTTAGCGTTGTTCCATTATAGTCGTAAGCCGATAAATTTATTCCGTTAAGCACTGCTTCTTTTGGCTGTGTTTTTTTAATTTCTTCAATTATGCTTTTTGGGTTTCTTGAACGGCTTCTACCACGAAGATACGGTATTATTCAGTAAGAACAAAAATTATTGCAACCGTCTTGAACTTTTACATATGTGCGTGTTCGTAGGGCTTTAACCACGTTTAGTTCTTCAAATTCACTGCACGGTGGTGTAATTTGTTCACCTGTGCAGTCAAGCATATCTAAAATTTTATTTTTATTAAACGTTCCCGTAACCAAATAATCGCTTGATTTTTCAGTAAACGCCGTTGGATTTTTTTGCGTTGCACAGCCTGTAAAAATTATTTTTGCGTTAGGGTTTAATTTTTTAATCCTTGAAGCCGTTTGGCGTGATTTTTTCTCCGCTTCCGCAGTAACCGCACAAGTATTGACGACGTACACGTCGGCTTTTATGAGTTTATCACTAACTTCATAGCCACGCTCAATTAATCCTGCTATAAGCGAATCACTTTCGCATTCGTTTACCTTACAGCCTAGCGTAAAAACTACTGCTTTCAATTATTTCCACCCCACTCCATAACAAGCGCAGACCATTCGCCCTTTATGTTTTGTTCAACATACTTAAAGCCTGCATTTAGATAAGCTTGTTTTACTGCACCAAGTCTTTCAACCAAAATACCACTTAATATTATTTTACCATTTGGCTTTAAGTTGGCGAAAATGTAAGGTGCAAAAGCAATCAACACTTCTGCCATAATATTGCAAACGATAACGTCGCCTTTAACCGAATTATCATCAAGTAAGTTTTTAAGCAAAACCGTTCCGTTGGTAACTCCGTTAAGTTTCATATTATGCTCGGTTGCTATTATAGCGCATTCGTCAATGTCGGTCATTATTACCTTTTCTGCACCAAGTTTACTTGCGCAAATACCCAAAATACCACTACCACACCCAACGTCTAAAACAGTGTCGTTACTGCTGACGTACTTTGCAATGTAATCAACACACATTGACGTGGTCTCGTGCTCACCTGTTCCAAAAGCCATATTGCTGTCAAGCAAAACCTTAATTTCACCGTCAGCCGACTTATAATCTATCCACTCTGGAACGATAACAACTTTGCCAATATGTATGGGTTTAAAATGTTCTTTCCACTGTTCTCTCCAAAGGTCACCGTCAATCTCACGCTTAACCGTTTCAAGTGTTCCTAAATCAAACGGACTGCTTTGTTTCATACTTGCTAAATCACGCTCAACCTTGCCTATAACTTCGGTTGCGTTATCTACGGGAAAGTAAGCTTTTACAAGCACGGTCTTATCCGCACTAAAAATACTTTCGTCGGCATAATCCCACGCCCTGCCGTCACGGGATAAACTTATCACGTCTTCAATATCGTTTATGACTACACCAAGTTCAGTATAGCCCCATAAAACGTCACTTACTAATTCACCGCCAAGGTGTGTGGTTGAAACTGTCAATTCAATAAATTTACTCATAGTTTTATTTTAACCGTTTTTGTTTAGTTAGTCAATTAAATAATGCGACTTAACATTTTTAAGTCGCACATTAATTATTTTGCATACGGATTTTTGCCGTACATACTTTCAATATTGTCTTTATACTGTTTCATTTGTGAGCATTGCTTGATATCGGTTGCATCATCAAGCTGTTCTAAAATCTTTTTCTGTTCTCGTGAAAGTTTTGACGGTACTTCGACAACAACTTCAATATACAAGTCGCCCGTTCCCCTTGAAGATTTTATTCCCTTGCCACGCACGAAGAATATCTTTCCGCTTTGCGTGCCTTCGGGGATAGTATAATCCATCGTTTCATCAATGAGTGGAACTTTAACTTTACCGCCAATTGCAGCAGTCTTAAAACTTATCGGCACGGAAACGTAAAGGTCAAAATTTTTCCTATTAAATATCTTGCTGTTTTCAACCTTCATAACGACTATAAGGTCGCCTGCCGCACCACCGTTAGTGCTTGCTTGACCAAAGCCAGCCTTTCTAATATAACTGCCCGTGTCAGCGCCAGCCGGAATATCAAGAACTACTTTGGTTGTTGTTCTAGTATAGCCCTTGCCGTTACATTCTTTGCACGCTTCCAAAATCTTTTTGCCCGTGCCTTTACATTCATCGCACGCACGAACTTGAACAGAACGGAAAAATCCGTTACTTGTAGTATACTGAATTTGTCCTGTGCCTCCGCACTTTTCACAAGTTTTATACGCTGTACCCGATTTAGCGCCCGTACCCTTACAACTTGCACACGGTTCGTTTCTATGGTAAACCACTTCACGACGGCAACCCTTGGCAGCGTCAAGGAAACTTAAAGTAAGTTCAATAGTAATATCATCGCCCTTAGTCTTTGTTTGACGGCGTTGGCGTGACCCACCGAATCCACCGAAAATATCACCAAAAATATCACCAAAGTCGCCGAATCCACCAAATCCGCTTGCTCCGCCACCGAAGCCACCCATATTCCCGTTCGCATCGCCGAAAGTATCGTAATTCTTTCTCTTAGTTTCATCGGATAAAACTTCGTTCGCTTCGTTTATTTCCTTAAACCTTTCCGCAGCCGCTTCATCGCCTGGGTGCAAGTCAGGGTGATATTTTTTAACAAGCGTTCTATACGCTTTCTTTATTTCGTCGGGCGTAGCGTTTTTACTAACACCCAAAATTTCGTAATAATCTTTTTTAGCCATAACTAAACCTATAAATAATGTATTAATTAAGATAACGTAATTGTATGAACGTTAGTTTTTTATACTTCTTTCTTTTTCCATAATATATTGTAACGGACTATTGCGATTAGTATAGAAATTAGTGCAAACACATCGTGAATAAGTGCTATCCAATAGAAATAAACTATTCCGTTTATTATCCAAAGCGAAATGCTACAAGCAAATAAATAGCGATATATTTTTTCGTTCATAACAAAGTACGCAATCGTGCCTATTGGGCCACCTATAATAGCAAATATTGAAAACCAACTATTCCAAGTAATTATCCCTGCAAAAAGTTGCAAACAAATAAAGAAAAAAAGCCAAAATTTGCTATATGCCCACTTATGCTTTCCCCTTTGTAAAAACACAAGTCCTTGAATACAACCCACAAAGTTAAGTGCTGCACTTGTAAAGTTTCCGTTAAGCACAAAGTACGTTATCCAACAAAGATTGCCTAAAATACACAACAAAACGATTGCATTTCTTTTTTTATTTTGTGTTTCGGTGATTTTTAAACATATTGCAATAACTCCAAATAAATTTATAAGTATTGCATATCCTAATCCGCCAAGCGCACCCGTAAGACCATTTACTATGCCTTCGCCTAATTGTGTAAGTGAAAAAAGTAAATTATTCATTGTCAAATTTAAGCATAAACTGAAAGGCGAATTTTCGCCTTTCAGTCGAATTTTTCTAATTGCTTATGTGTTAAAAAACTAATTACTGATGGAATTCGTCCCCACCGTTAGCACCACCCTGTGCGTTGGGGTCTGCGCCCATATCGCCGTTGGGGTTTGCTTGCTGATAAATTTTACCGAAGATTGCTTGTGATTCGTTAGAAAGTTTTTCAGTAGCCTTAACTATTCTATCGTTATCGTTTGAAGCAAGTTCTTCTTTTGCAATCTTGATTTCTTCTTCAAGTTTAGCCTTGTCTTCTGCGCTAACCTTGTCGCCCAAATCCTTGATTGACTTTTCAATCGTGAAGATAAGTCCATCAAGTTTGTTGTGATTTTCAACAACTTCTTTACGCTTTTTATCTTCTTCTTCGTACTGTTTAGCTTCGTTTACAGCCTTGTCGATATCTGCGTCAGAAAGGTTAGAAGATGAAGTGATGGTAATGTTTTGTGATTTACCCGTGCCTAAATCTTTTGCCGAAACGTTTACGATGCCGTTTGCGTCAATATCGAACGTAACTTCAATTTGTGGTACGCCACGGGGTGCAGGTGCAATGCCTGAAAGTTGGAAGTTGCCAAGCGTTTTATTGTCTTTTGCAAATTCTCTTTCACCCTGTAAAATATGAATATCAACAGCCGTTTGATTATCGGCAGCCGTTGAGAACACCTGAGATTTCTTAACGGGGATAGTAGTATTTCTTTCTATAAGTTTAGTGCATACTCCACCAAGTGTTTCAATACCAAGTGATAAAGGTGTTACGTCGAGAAGAAGAACGTCTTTAACTTCACCAGAGAGAACACCGCCTTGAATAGCCGCACCGATTGCAACGCATTCGTCGGGGTTGATGCCCTTGAACGGTTCTTTACCGGTTACCTTTCTAACTTCATCAATAACTGCGGGAATTCTTGTTGAACCACCAACGAGAATAACTTTATCAATATCAGAATAAGAAAGTCCTGCGTCCTTCATTGCGTTTTGCATAGGAACTACGGTTGCAGCAACCAAGTCTTCGGTAAGCGCATCGAATTTTTGTTTGGTAATATCAACGTCAAGGTGTTTAGGACCTGTTGCATCTGCCGTGATAAAGGGAAGATTTACGTTGGTTTTGCTCATACCAGAAAGTTCAATTTTTGCTTTTTCTGCTGCTTCTTTAAGCCTTTGCATAGCAAGTTTATCGCTAGTTAAGTCAATACCTTCTTTTGCTTTAAATTCTGAAACAAGATAATCCATAACTCTCTTATCGAAGTCGTCACCACCGAGCATATTGTTTCCGTGTGTTGCCAAAACTTCAAATACGCCGTCGCCAATTTCCATAATAGAAACGTCGAACGTGCCACCACCAAGGTCGTAAATAATAACTTTTTGAGTTTTGCCTTCTTTGTCAAGACCGTAAGAAAGTGCCGCTGCCGTCGGTTCGTTTATGATACGAAGAACGTTTAAGCCTGCAATCTTACCAGCATCTTTTGTTGCTTGACGTTGGCTATCTGAAAAGTATGCGGGAACGGTAATAACTGCATCGGTAACCGTGCCACCAAGATAACTTTCAGCGTCCTTTTTAAGCTTTGTTAATACCATTGCAGAAATTTCTTGCGGTGTGAAAGCCTTTCCGTCAATTTCCACTTTATAATTAGAGCCCATATGTCTTTTAATAGACTGAACGGTTCTGTCGGGATTAGAAACTGCTTGACGTTTTGCTACTTGACCAACAAGTCTTTCACCGTCTTTTTGGAAAGCGACTACCGACGGGGTAGTTCTTGAACCTTCCGCATTTGCTATAACAACGGGTTCACCGTTTTCCATTACTGCTACACAAGAGTTTGTAGTACCTAAGTCAATACCTATTGTTTTCATAATATTTTAATCTCCTTAATATTTTTATTTAATAACGCTAACGGTAGCGTATCTTATAATTTTATCTTTCTTTTTGTATCCTTTTTGGAATACTTGTTTAACGGTATCGGGCTCTTCACCGTCTTGCGCCGGAACTTGCATAACTGCTTCGGCAAAGTTGGGGTCGAACGGCTCACCTACGGGATTAATTTCTTCAATGCCTAAGCCCCTTAAAGTATCGTCAAATTTTTCCCTTATCTTTTTTATACCCTCTGCCGTCTTTTCGTCAAGACCGAGACTTAATGCCCAGTCAAGATTATCGCCAACGGGAAGAATTTTCTTGATTATACTTGCTTCGCCCTCTGAAAAGCCTTCCGCCCATTGATTTGCCGTACGCTTTTTATAGTTGTCAAACTCAGCAACGTTTCTTACCCACTTATCCTTAAAGTCATCAGCTTGTTTTTTAAGTTCTTCATTTTCCTTTATTAGATTTTCGTTTTCAGCTACAAGCGCTTGTTCTTTTTCTGTAAGCACGGGTTCAGTTTCTTGCTTTTCCGCACTTTTATTCTTCTTTTTTTCGTCCATCTTTAACGTCCTTTATTTTTTATTGTTTAATACGTCTTCTAAAATTTGCCCAACGCCTTCTAAAACGGATATAACCTTTTGGTAATCCATACGAAGCGGTCCGATAACGCCGTAAGTACCCACCTTTACGCCACTTGCCGAGTACGTTGCCGTGACCATAGAACACCCTTCGGGCATATCTTTTTGTTCACTGCCACCGATTTTAATACTTATTTCAATATTGTCGTTATCTTCTTTTAGAAGTTCTGCAAGTTTATTTTTACTTGTAACCACCGACAAGAAGTTCTTAACCTTTTCAGTATCCGAATATTCGGGGTGGTTTAGTATCTTATTTTCGCCTTCTAAAATAACTTTTGCGTTATTGTTAGAAATATAATCTTCTATGGCGCTCATAACGCTATCGAAAATTTCACGGTAACTTTCAAATTCTTCCTTGATAACGTCTGCAAGATTGACAACTTCGCCAAACTCTTTACCGTTAAACATTCTTGCTATAAGTTCGCTTGCTTCTATTATCTGCGCATCAGTCATACTTTCGGGGATTGAAATAAATTTGTCCCTTATAAGCGTGTTTTCCGTTACGATAAGTAAAAGCGCTTGATTTGCCTTATACCTAAAAATGTCAATCTTAACAATCTTATCTTTGGCACTGTGCGAAGTAAAGCCAACCGAAGTGTAATCGGTTAAATCACTGATTACTTTAACTGCGTTTTGAACAACCGATTCAAGATTATCAGCGTGATTTTTAAACGCTTCTTTAATAACCCCTACTTCCTTAACCGAAAGCTTGCTTTTATCCATAAGTTCAGCAACGTAAAGTTTATATGCTTCAATAGATGGAACACGACCGCTACTTGTGTGAAGCTGTGATAAAAACCCAAGTTCTTCAAGCTGAGCAAGTTCACTTCTTACCGTCGCAGAACTTATATCCTTCATATATTTTTCGGTTATGCTCTTACTTGAAACAGGTTGCGCTGTTGAAATATAATCGTCTACGACAAGTTGTAAAATTTTCCTTTTTCTATCGGATAGTTTCATCTTTTCCCCTTTTAGCACTTATCGAAGTTTTTTGTTAGCACTCTTTTATGTCAACTGCCAACTTTCAAAATAATTGTACAACTATTATGTTACTTTGTCAAGGGTTTTACGCTCATAAATTTAAAATAATTATGTATTTAAAGTTAAAAATTTTTTTGCATACAAAAACTCCCTGCAAAAGCATGCAGGGAGTAAAATTTGGTATAGTTTTATTCAGTTCTAAGTGCTACTACGGGGTCTTTTTTAGCAGCGCTTCTTGACGGAATTATACCTGAAATAAGGTTTAACAATACGCTTATTGCAACCAAAATGCCCGCCGCCCCTAAGGGTAGAATAGCATTTAAGGTAGTTAATCCTGTCAACAAGTTTAATATCAAGTTTATTGGTATACACAATAGATAGGTAAACAAAACACCCGTAAGCCCAGAAGACAACCCAATAATAACAGTTTCAGCATTAAACATACTTGAAACGTCTCTCTTAGAAGCACCGATTGAACGCAAGATACCTATCTCTTTTGTTCTTTCTTGAACGGATATAAGCGTTATAACCGCTATCATTATTGAAGAAACGATAAGTGAAATTGCAACGAAAGCAATTAAAACGTATGTTATAGCGTCTATAATGGTTGTTATCGACGACATTAAAATCCCAACGTAGTCGGTGTACTTAATTTTACCCGTTTCGTCCTTGCCTTCATTATAATCGTTAATTGTAGCAACTATTAAATCTTTATTTTCAAAAGATGAAGCATAAATACTAATAAATGCAGGACTATCCATATCAACACAGCCTATCTTTTTAAGGTTATCTTCGTAAGTTGAAGTTGAAAATTCGGTAACCGTATCGTAATATCCTGCAAGCGCTTGTTCATTTGCCATATTAACCAATACGTCAAATTGCCCTGCAAGAACTTCTGGCTCATTTTCAAGTTGTGTTTTATACATCCCTTTAACTGTGCTTGCATACATTTCTTGAATACCCTTAGATACAACAAGTGCAGTATAGCCTGCAATTTCTTCATCGGTCATTTTTACAAAAAACACTTTTAACTGTTCTTCGGTAAGTCCCATTTGTTGAGCAGCGGCTTGCAGTAACAAAGCCTCTTGCGCTTCCCTTGTAGGATAATTTGCCATCGCCTTTGCAAGTTCTTCATTCAACTTGTCTTGCGGTATAATTGACGCAATTTGAACAAACTTTTCTGCCTTTTGTTTAACTGAAAGTTGTTCAACGTAATCCTTAAACGCCGTTGCTTTTTCTTGGTCGGAAAGTTTTCCCGTCGTAGCCTTAAACGGCAACCCCGTCAAAACGTCTATATCGGGATTTGCAAGTTGTGCTTTTACTACTTCGGAATTTTTAGCTTCGTTAATAATGTGTTCGGTAAGTTTATAAGTATAACCTATACTGCCCGTAAGCATGTGAGTTTCAGCATCAGGGTTTTCACGAATAATACCTTTAACTTTAAGGTCTAAACCCGTATTGTATAAAATATTGATGTTGTAATCACCAACGTCTGCAAACTTACCGCTTCCGTCCAAAACGTAACGGTCGTAAGGAAGAATAGTTTTATATTCACGTTGGCAAACTTCTTTATACGTCCATTTATTTTTATCACTTTGTTCAAGTTCTTCGCCTGCAATAGCAGCGTCTATAATAGCGTCAATTTCATCTTGACCGATAAGTCCCAAAGCATAAAGAGTAAGGTCGTCTATTTCATTCTTATCATTAACGACTAACACCACTTCATTATAAGCTGTGGGCCAATCACCGTAAATCAAATCGTACTGTTTATAAATTAGGTCGTTAATAACAGCGCCGTCAGGTGCGGATAAAAGTTCTTGCCACATACCTGCGCTCATCATCATATTACTGCCGAACATATTCATATCGGACGGCATCATCATAGAACCTTGACTACTAGACACATCACCACCAGAAACGCCAAGCATAAATCGACCAAGCATATCCATCATAAGTTCTTCGGTGTCCGACTTAACTATTTCACCGTCTATATTTTCGGTATAAATATCAAACTGCAAGTTGTAACCGTACTGAATACCCGTAATTGCATTATGCAATTTTGAATTTTCATCCGCCATTTGCCCTTCTAAATAAGATTTAAAGGATTTAAGGTCGTTTTCGTTAGATTCTACTTTTGAAAGTGCCCCTACAAGTTCAGCAATAATCGGGTCTTTGTAAATTGCGTCTTTATCGTGGTCAGTTGCATTACTGCCAACGTTCATAAAACTTTGCATAAGCGACGTTAAGTCTACCGTTTCCTCTTCAATGGTAAGCGGATAAGAAGAAAGCGTAGTTTCTTGAACGTGGTTTATATATGCGGTAGTACCTTGCGAAACTGCAAGAATAAGCGATATACCGATAATACCGATTGAGCCTGCAAAAGACGTTAATATAGTTCTGCC
>JAGASB010000188.1 GCA_017621955.1 Clostridia bacterium
GAAATTGCACTTTCAAGCGGTCAAAAGAAAATTAGAACTTGGATATATCGTCCAAGTTCTTTTTCTTGCAAAAAATTATTGACAAGGTTTTATAAAACGATAGAAAAAGATAGATAATTTAATGAAACAGCCGATAGAACCCTATCGGCTGTTTCATTAAATTGAATAATTATCGGGTTTTTCAATGATGTCTGCAAGAGTAACGCTTTCCAAATAATCAGTTATAGTTTTGTTTAACCCTTGCCAAACGGAGAGAGTTTTACAACTCGACGATTTTAAGCAAGGCTCTGCACCGTCTTTAAGACAAGCGACGGGAGCAAGCGTTCCTTCGGTTATCGTAAGAATACTTTTCATAGTATATTCTTCCGGCGCTTTGGTAAGTTTATATCCACCGCCTTTTCCACGAAGTCCGTTTAAAAGGTTTCCACGTGTGAGCAATACTAAAATACTCTCTAAATACTTTTCCGAAATGTCTTGGCGACTTGCTATGTCGTTTAGCGGAATATAGTTCCCGTTACTGTTTTCGGCAATGTCAATCAGTACCCTTAATGCGTATCTACCGCGAGTTGAAATCATAATTTATGCTCCTTATTTTTACGTTTGACTCAATTATATCAAAAAAAAATTTAAAAATCAAGCATTTACCCCATAAAACCTATTGACAAAGTAGGCTAAAAGTGCTAAAATTCTAATAACATACTAAATAGGTAGGTTGATTTTATGAAAAACATTTTTGAAGAACTTGTTCGTCACAATTTCAGATTTGGTCGAATGTGATACTCCTTTAATACTATTTATTTTATAAAGACTAAAAAATCAATATATAAAAGGAGAAAAAAATTATGTCTAATTATAAATTTGAAACTTTACAACTTCACGTAGGGCAAGAAAGCCCCGACCCCGCAACCGATGCAAGAGCAGTACCTATTTATCAAACTACTTCTTACGTTTTTAAAAATTCTGCGCACGCAGCCGCAAGATTTGGGCTTTCAGACGCAGGTAATATTTACGGCAGGCTCACAAACTCCACCCAAGACGTTTTTGAAAAGAGAATTGCCGCGTTAGAAGGCGGCGTTGCAGGATTAGCGCTATCTTCAGGCGCGGCGGCAATTACTTACGTTATTCAAGCGCTTGCGCAAAACGGTGGACATATCGTAGCGCAAAAAACAATCTACGGTGGCAGTTATAATCTTTTGGCGAATACTCTACCAAATTTTAACATTACTGCAACTTTCGTTAATATTCACGACTTAAACGAAGTGGAAAAGGCGATTAAATCTAACACTCGCGCAATTTATATAGAAACGCTTGGCAACCCTAACAGCGATATTCCCGACGTGGATGCGCTTGCTTCTTTAGCGCATAAATACGATATTCCATTAGTTGTAGACAATACTTTTGGAACGCCTTATCTTTTCCGCCCTATTGAGCACGGCGCAGATATCGTCGTTCACTCGGCAACTAAATTTATTGGTGGACACGGAACTACTCTCGGTGGCGTAATAGTTGATTCGGGTAATTTTAACTTTGAAAAATCAGGTAAGTTTCCGCAAATTTCCGAACCTAATCCAAGTTATCACGGCGTATCGTTCACGAAAGCGGTGGGAAAAGCGGCTTTTGTAACTTATATCCGTGCAATACTTTTAAGAGATACGGGCGCAAGCATTTCGCCGTTTAACGCCTTCTTGCTATTACAAGGGGTAGAAACTTTGTCGTTAAGGTTAGAGCGTCACGCTGAAAACACTAAAAAAGTAGTTGAATATTTATCAAAACATCCGCAGGTAGAAAAAGTTAATCATCCGTCGCTTGAAAACCATCCCGACCACGAACTTTATAATAAGTATTTCCCGAACGGTGGTGGCTCTATTTTCACTTTTGAAATCAAGGGCGGACAAAAAGAAGCGCATAAGTTTATTGATAACCTTAAAATCTTTTCACTTCTTGCAAACGTTGCCGACGTTAAAAGTTTGGTAATTCACCCTGCAACTACTACTCACAGTCAACTTTCGGAAAGCGAACTTATTGAGCAAGATATTAAACCTAATACTATTAGGCTTTCTATCGGTACTGAACATATAGACGATATTATCGCCGATTTGGAGGGTGGCTTTAACGCCGTAAAATAAATATGAAAAACGTCACGACAAAAAAACTAGTTTTAACCGCACTTTTTATGGCGCTTACCGTTGTGGCAACGATGTTTATAAGAGTACCTTTACCACTCGGATACGTGAATTTAGGCGACGCTTTCGTTTTTCTTTCGGTTTTTATTTTAGGACCTGTTTGCGGAACGATAGCAGCCGGTGTCGGCTCGGCACTTGCAGACCTTTTCGGGTATATAACTTATGCGCCGGGAACTTTAATTATCAAAACGGCAATGGCAATAGTTGCTTATCTTTTGTATAAACTGCTATTAAAAGCGACCAAAAAAGCCTTGCTCGCCGAAGTTTTTGGAGGAGTGGTAGGCGCTATTATAATGGCTTTCGGATATTTCTTTTACGAAACGTTATTTTTTGAAACGGTAGCCGTTGCAATAGTAAACGTACCGTGGAATCTTATACAAGGCGCGGTAGGCGTAATTATATCGACGATAGTAATGAGAATACTTTTCGCCACAAAAATTATTAATAAATTACAAGACTAAAAAGGAGAATTATTATGTCAAGGATTTATACTCAAGCGGATGAACTTATCGGACAAACTCCGCTTTTAGAACTTACTCACATAGAAAAAGCACACGGCTTAAAAGCCAAAATTTTCGCAAAACTTGAATACTTTAACCCCGCAGGCTCGGTTAAGGATAGAATTGCAAAAGCAATGCTCGACGACGCTGAAAAAAGCGGTAAACTTAAAAAAGGCTCGGTAATAATCGAGCCAACTTCGGGCAACACGGGTATAGGGCTTTCGTCAGTAGCGGCGGCGCGTGGATACAAAATTATAATCGTTATGCCCGAAACTATGTCGGTTGAAAGACGGCAATTAATGAAGGCTTACGGCGCGGAACTCGTTTTAACCGAAGGCGCAAAAGGTATGAAAGGCGCAATCGCAAAAGCCAAAGAATTAGCAGAAGAAATTCCAAACAGTTTTATTCCTAGTCAGTTTGAAAACCCTGCAAATCCCAAAATTCATTTTGATACTACCGGACCTGAAATTTATTCAGATACCGACGGAAAAGTTGATATCTTCGTTGCCGGTGTAGGAACGGGCGGAACGGTTACGGGTGTAGGCAAATATCTAAAATCAAAAAATCCTAAAATTAAAGTCGTAGCCGTTGAGCCTTCTTCTTCAGCCGTATTATCCACAGGCGTTGCAGGCTC
>JAGASB010000027.1 GCA_017621955.1 Clostridia bacterium
AAAATATTTTTAGGTTTAATGGGGTTTACTTTTGAGTAAAAAAAGCCCTTTTATATGGGAAGCAAAATATTTTTAACTTATGGGGGTGCGGTTTTGCTTAGAATTAACCCTTTTAAGTAAAAGGTGTAAATTTTTTAAGAAATGGTTGTAAAAATGCTGTTTTCAACGGCTACCACTTGAGGGGATAAAAAATTTTGAAGAATTATTGAAGCAAATAACAAAACATCCCCATAAATACGGGAGCAAATGTCCATTAATAGTGAGTGGTAAAAATTTTTCGAGAGAATTTTCAATTTAGGGCTTGAAAAATGCTTCTTCAAAAGGCTTATAAGTGAGGGGGTTAATAAAAACGTTAAGGAGGTGATGCTTATGGGCTAACTTAAAAGGCAATGCAGATGCGCCTATAAACGTTCTGTAAATAAATTAAAAGGAGATTAAAATGGAGAAAAAATTAACTCGATTTACGTTCTACGATATGTATTGGAACGTAATCAAAAACGCCAAAGACGAAGAGATTGGGCGCTTTATTAAAGCCGTTTGCGCCTTTGTCTTTGACAACGTACTGATGGCTCCACCTAAGTCAGCGCAAGAGGATTATTATCAGGCTTGTATTCTCTCTGAACTTGAAGAAGTTAAGCGCCTTGAAACGCAAGGCAAAGTTCCTAAAAAGTATAACCAAAAGATGCTCCACTTTGCTTTCTTAGACGTGTACTATAAAGCCATCAAACTAATGAACGACGAAGATAGCGGCGCATACTTAAAAGCACTCTGCTCTTATGCGTTCAACGGCAAGCAAACAAGCAAATTAAAACCGCCTGTGGACGGATATTTTGAGTTTGCAAAACTGAAATTAGAACTCTCTAAAATACGTGCAACAAGTGGTAAAAAAGGCGGTAAATCTGAGCGTGTTAAAGTTACCGATGAAGAGATTGATAGCAAGACGGAAAAATTAGAATTTATACTTTCGTACGAAGATTTTATGAAAGCGCATCCGCACATTGTAAACGACCTTTATCAAAGCAACAAACACCTTTTAGACGGTATTATCGATTGGACGCCTTTAGACGTTGGATTAGATTACAGCGGTTATAAAAATTGTAAAAGTTTAACCAAGATTTTGGAAAATCGAAAAGAGATTGAACTTGCGGTTTTTAAGGCAAGCAAACTATGAAGCAAAACGGAAGCCAAATAAAGGTTTTAGGTAGCAGGCTAAGAAAATGCAGTTTCAACCGCATTTTGCCTTTGGAAAGTGGGATACCCACCTTTCCCTTTGCCCGTCGGTCAAATAATGGAGATAAACCGCTATGAGCCAACCTGTAATTTTCGATATAGCATATACTCCCTATCGCCTTAAAAAAGGTTCGTCGCAAGCGGATATTGACAAGCACGCAAAAGACCGTGCTTTCTTCGATATGTCAGGTCAAGATAACAATATCTACAAGTATATGACGGCTGAGGGCAAGATTATGGGCGAAGAAACGCAAAAGTTTACGATGCTTGAATATTTGCAAAAAAGCACAGGCGTATTCAACCAAAACGGCTTACTTTCAAAGCAAGAAGTCAAAGAAATGAAAAAACGCGCGCAAACGGGAGAAAAGAATATTTGGCACGGGTTTATCTCGTTCAATAAAGAGAACTCCGAGAAGATAGACACGCCTGAAAAATGTATTGACCTTATTAAGAAAACGTTCAATGAATTTTACAAAGACGCAGGCTTTGACAAGGACAATATCGACCTTATGTGTGCGCTTCATTTAGACAAGCCCGATCACCTACATATCCACTACGTTTTTTGGGAACGAGCACCGAAAATTAAGAACAAGCGTGCCGCTGGTTATAAGTATAGAGCCAAAGGAAAAATTTCTAAAGATTCCATACTAAAAATGACCGAGCGATTAAATGCTTACACCATTAACGACGAACTCGACAAAAAACGAGATGAAGTTATTCAAAGTTTTTCAAAATCGGTAGCGTTTGAAAAGGCTCACTTTAAGGATTTAGCCGCAAAAACGTTAAAGGAACTTGCAAAAGAATTACCTAAGGACAAGCCTTGGTTCTACGCATCAAAAGAGATGGCACCGTTTAGAGAAAAAATTGATAAGGCGGTAGATTTTTTGCTCTCTTGCGACAATAATGCGTACGCCGCACATAAAAGTTTCGTAAAAGAAATGGACAAGAAAGAAGAAGCCTTAAAAGGAATTATGGGCAAGTATTATGCCAATCAAGTTAAAGAAGAAATGCAAACTGCGGACTTGTTTCCTAATCACACGGATTTTCACGGCGTAGGCACAATTCACACGATAGAAAAACTACGTTGGGATTATAGGCGTAGGCTTGGTAATATCGTGCTTAAAAAGGCAAAATATATCCAAGACAACACTTATACCTACGACAAAAAATTCAAGCGTAAAACCAACGATAAGTTTCTTAAACGAAATATCGCTATTTCTAATAAGAAAATCAAAGGTTATATGCAGGGACTATTCTCTGCTGTGGCTAAAATGTTTATGCCCGAAACAAACAACTACCGTAACCGTTTGCAAGAAATTGAAGAAGAAATGATTGCTAAGCGCAAGGAAGAAGAACAACTCATATCTTCCCCACAGCCACAGCAAAACGAAAAGTATAACCGCTACAAATTCGGTAAAGGAGATTAAAATGAAAGT
>JAGASB010000189.1 GCA_017621955.1 Clostridia bacterium
AAAAAGTCGCTGATAAAACTACCACCGACCTAATGGGATAAAAAAACCGTACGAATCAAAACACGCTTAAAGCGTTTCTACTCCGCACGGATTTAATACCGAATATGAAGTTGTAAGAGTGTAGTACCTAAAAATTTGTACCACAAAATCGTTTAAGATTATCTAAATGCTATAAACACCTTATATAGTGGATAGAACAAAACTGATACTGAAATTAGAGAGCAAATCACTTGCGGTATCATAAACGGAATAGATGCCATAAAATATAGCTTTGTAGATTTTTGCCCGTACCCGTACCAAATAGGAGTGATTACGTTATCTAACATAGTAAACATAGCCGTACACACGCAAGAAACTAAAACGATAAGTGGCAACAACTTTAACGGATTCTTTATTTTACTACCTAAAAACCCAAAAATAAACGTTAATAGCGGAAAATAAAAGAGATAGAGAATAAGCACCGTTGGTGCAAAACCGAAGACCAACTGCCTTAAAAGGGTAAAAGCAATAGCGGAAATTACACCGCGTTTTATTCCCATCACAAAAGAAAACGTAACGAATAAAACGGTTACTAGTTCAACGCCAGGCACGAAAGAAAGAGCAAACTGCACGGCGATAAGTACGGCTACGAAAACGGCGACGTAGGCACACTCTTTTGCCGACTGCATACTCGCTTTTTTAGTTTTTGCCTGTAACAATTCTTTATCTTTCATTTTTTACCACGTATATTCGTAATACTCAAAAACCCAAACGTATAATTCACCGGACTTTACGGCAAGTGAACTTGCGCCGAAAGCCGATTGCCCGCAAGTTATTCCGTTTATTTCAATGCTCTTTTCTTCGTAGGCATTTTCCATATCCGATGTATATAACATCCACGAATAGCCTTTACTTGAAGTTAACGTAGATTCTATCACGTATTCTGCTTTACCATTGATTGACGTAATATAAGCACCATAAGAACTTTCTACATAATCAAAAGAAATTAAATCTTGATTTCTCAATGATTTAAGCGCATCAAAAGCGGTGGCTTTGCCGTCAGTTTCTTCAATAGACATAACAATTTGTGTTTCGGTTACAGACTCAATTTTTGCCGTCGCTTCGCCGTTTTTACAAGCGACTGAAAAAGCCGTTATAAAACATAATAAAAACGCAAATAAAAGTGTTGTAAATTTTTTCATATTTTTTCTCCTTGTAAATGAAAAAACGTGCCACTCGGGCACGCTTAAATAACGTTATCACGTTCTCCATTGCCCGAGATGATAACGCTTGTAGCAACGGGTAGGCTATCGGACTTTAACCGTAATGACTGTTGCGACGGATTTTCACCGCACTTTCCCTACTCTCTGTGAATTAACACAACTCACATTGCTATATTTAGTTGTTATTTTTTTTATAAACTGTTATTTATTTCTTCGGCGTACCTTACCGTTTCCATAGCGTCTTTTGCGTACTTATCAGCGCCTATCATATCCGCATACTCATTATTGAGCACAGCGCCACCAACTACGATTTTGCACCAAGGCGCTTTTTCTCTTAATAATTTTATTGTTTGTTCCATTGCGGGAACGGTAGTCGTCATAAGTGCGGAAAGACCTACTATCGGCGCTTTTAATTCTATAGTTTTTTCAGCCACTGTTTCGGGAGAAACGTCGCGACCTAAATCACACACGTTAAATCCGTAATTTTCCAAAAGCAGTTTAACTATATTTTTACCTATATCGTGAATATCTCCCTTTACCGTTGCGATAACGAAAGCGCATTTGTTTGCCGTTTTTCCGTCACTCATACTTTCTTTTATACGCTCGAACGCTGACTTCGACGCTTCTGCGCTCATTAAAAGTTGCGGTAAATATACCGTTTTGTTTTCAAAGCCAACTCCAACGATATTAAGCGCGGGAATAATCTCGTTTTGAACTATATCAAGCGGTTTTTCGGTTGATAATAATTCTTTAGTAATTGCGCTCGCCTGTTCCTTAAGACCTTTGATTATCGCCTTTTGCAGTTCGGATTTGTATTCTACGCTATCCGTCGTTTTTGTAGTCGTATCTACTGCAACTGTCGTTTGTCTTGGCAAGTTTTCAGTAAATTTAATATACTTTTCAAAATTATTGTCAAGTCCATTAATCGCACGAAATGCGTGATACGCTTTCATAATTTCGTTTGAATAGGGGTTAACTATACCTGCCGATAAACCGTTATAAAGAGCAAGAGTAAAGAAATTTCCGTTTATAATATCTCTTTCGGGAAGTCCAAACGATACGTTAGAAACACCCAAAGAAGTGTTTGCACCTAATTTCTCTTTAATTAATTTTACTGCTTTAAGTGTTTCTACTCCTGCGTTTTTATCCGCGCTTATCGTGAGCGCCAACGGGTCGAAAATCAAGTCTTTTTTGTCTATGCCGTACTCTTTTGCCTTTGCTAAAATCTTTTTAGCGATTGCAAGTCTATCTTCAGCTTTTTCAGGAATACCGTTTTCGTCAAGCGTTAAGCAAACCACTAATCCGCCGTATTTTTTTACGAGTGGGAAAACGGCTGCCATAC
>JAGASB010000190.1 GCA_017621955.1 Clostridia bacterium
AAATCCGATATATACCATTGCGGTGACGTTAGCGGTGAGGTCCCACCTGTTCTCATACCGAACACAGTAGTTAAGCTCACTTGCGCCAACAATACTTGACTGGAGACGGTCCGGGAAGATAGGTTGTTGCTGCTTCCAAACAAAAAACACTAACCAAAAACGGTTGGTGTTTTTTTGTTGCAAGCAACAACCGTTCCCGCCCCGACAATAGCTTTGCGATTGCGTCCGAGAAGATGTCGCAGTCAAAAACTATTTAATTTAAACAACCAACACTTTTTGTTCAATAGGTATTAACAATATCTAACAATTTGCGAAGTATTTGCCTATCGGCAAATGAATGCTTGTTGCTGCTTCCAAACAAAAAAAGAACTATCGTTTGATAGTTCTTTTTTTGTATATAAACCCACCAAACTATAAAATGCATCTCTTTAAATTGTCTAATTTTTGGATGAATTATGCATGAGTGGATTTTTATTGATACAAAAATTTGTGCATGGTAGAGAAAATTAAACTTTAAAATAAATATAAAAAATGCAATAAAATAGTTAAAATCTGCAATAAGTTTGCAAATTTTATATAATATAATAATATTAAACGATAGGAATATATAGGATAAAATTTTAGGAGTAATAAAAATTATGAAGGCAAAAGAATATAAAGATAAACAAGTGGTATTTCATAGTGACGCTGAAAGCGTGAGTGTGGAAGAAGGAGTTGTTCGTCGTGTAAAAGCCTATACGAAAGATTTAATGTGTGTAGAAAACGAGTTTAGAACGGGGGCTGTTGGTTCGTTACATTTTCATCCGCACACACAAATTACTTATGTTGTTTCAGGTAAATTTAAATTCACTATTGGTGATAAAGAATATCAAGTAACTGCAGGTGATACTTTGTTAAAAACTGATGGAATCGTACATGGTTGCGTTGCCTTAGAAGGTGGAATATTACTTGATATTTTTAATCCTATGAGAGAAGAGTTCGTTGAATAATGGGAGAAATATAACGTGAAAGATAAATATATTGAATTAATGGGAAAAGCGCTTTCAGCATATACCGATGAACATATAATTAGATATTTTGACGATGTTCGAATCAATGGATTAAAGGAACATGGATTTGCCAGATTGACGTCAAACATAGGTATTCTTATTGCTCATGGTGTGCGTTGTGATTTAAAACCGTTATTCATAGAAATGATGGATTTTTGTTGCAAAACTATTCCAACGGTGCTTGCCGCAAACGATTTTACGGTTAGGGAAATAATTTGTTGCTTACGCGAAATACAAAGAAGTGGCGTATTTGACCCATGTTTAATTAAAAAGTGGAAAGAAAATATTTCAAAAATAAACCCTAAAACATGCTATAGTATATATGCAAAAACGCAAGACGATTTGGTTAAAAACTGGGCGTTATTTACTGGTGTTAGCGAATTTTTTAGGCAAAAAGAAGGGCTTTGTTCATCTGAAGAATTTATTGAAACGCAAATAGGTTCTCAATTAAAATGGATAGAAGAAAACGGAATGTATATGGATAACGAATCGGACGTACATCATCCGATAGTATATGACGTTGTTGCACGTGGTTTATTCGTGCTTTTGTTGAACGAAGGCTACCGTGGACGTTATTATGAAATGATTGACGATTGCTTACGCCGTTCAGCGTTAGTAACCTTAAAAATGCAATCTCCTAACGGAGAAATAGCTTTTGGGGGGAGAAGTAATCAGTTTTTGCACAACGAACCTTGGCTTATGGCTATTTATGAATATGAAGCACGCAGATACGTAAGGGAAAACAATCTAGAACAAGCGAAAGAATTTAAGTCGGCAATAAAAAGAGCGCTTGGTGTTACTGAATTTTGGCTTAACTTAAAGCCTATTCGTCACATCAAAAATAGATTTGAAACAGAGACCAAACATGGTTGTGAAAAGTATGCTTATTTTGATAAGTATATGATAACTACGGCTTCTTTTTTGTATGCTGCGTATCTTGTGTGTGATGATACTATTCCCACTATAGAACAAGTTGACGTTAAACCTACTGTTTTTACAACGACTTATCATTTTCACAAAGTTTTTGCAAAAGCAGGTGGGTATGGTTTAGAATTTGATATTAATGCGGATAATATTTACGATACAAATGGTCTTGGCAGAGTGCATAGAGCGGGCGCGCCGTCAACTATATGTTTATCTACACCATGCGCGCCACGTCCGTCATATACTGTTCCGCTTGATGCGGTTGGTTCTCTTTCTTTTTGCGTAGGTGTTTTTGATGGCGTAAAATGGTTATACGCAGACGATAATCAAATAGAATACCGACTAATGTCACAAAGCACGGATGAAGGTAGTGCCTGTGTTGCATTTGAAAACGTGTTTCCAAATGGCAGAAATGTTTTTTCTGAATATATTATAAATGCAAGTGGTATAAACGTTAAAATTAAAGGTCCAAATGAGATTTGTTATGTTTTGCCCGCATTTTTGTTTGACGGTGAAAGTTATACTGAAATTAAAGAAGAGAAAAAATGTCTAGAAGTACACTATAACGATTGGATTTGCCGTTATACTACTGACGGAGAGATTATTGATGCGAGAAAAACTTTCGCAAATAGAAATGGTTTTTACAAAAAATACATGGCTGTCGCAAACAAAGAAATTAACTTGAAAATAGAAATTTTTAAGCAAAAAACATAAAATTATTAAATATTGTCGATAAGCTTTTAATATAATTAAGTTTAATAAAAAAAGACCGTAATTTTACGGTCTTTTTACATTTGCTTAAGTAATTTTGATAATAATAAAAAGTGAAGCCTTCTTTAAAAATAAGTTTTGCTTTTTCTTGATAATTTTTAATATTTGTATTACAATATTAAAAAACAATATTAAGGACGCTAGTATGAAAAAACATCACGGTAAAGAATATATTGAAAAAGATAAGCACGATATAGGGGAACTT
>JAGASB010000191.1 GCA_017621955.1 Clostridia bacterium
GAAACAACCCGTCTGACGAAAGTTGGATAAAAGCATAATTATAAAGGAGTCGCTAATGAGAAATTTATTGGCAATTACCGATTTTTCGGTTGAAGAATTAGACGAACTCTTGGGCGTAGCCGAAGATATAATAAAAAATCCCGACGATTACAGGGAAAAATGTAAGCATAAACAACTTGCAACGCTGTTTTTTGAACCGTCTACAAGAACAAGACTCAGTTTTGAGTCGGCAATGCTCTCTCTTGGTGGAAGTGTGCTAGGGTTTTCGGATGCAAACAGTTCTTCTGCATCAAAGGGTGAAAGCGTTGCAGATACCGTAAGGGTAGTAAGTTGCTATGCCGATATAATTGCGATGCGCCACCCCAAAGAAGGTGCACCGCTCGTTGCATCAAATTATGCAACCGTACCTATAATTAACGCAGGGGACGGCGGACATAACCACCCCACGCAAACACTTGCAGACCTTTTGACAATTAAGACCGAAAAGGGTAGGTTAAATAACCTTACGGTAGGTTTTTGTGGTGACTTAAAGTTTGGCAGAACGGTTCACTCGCTTATACAAGCACTTGCACGATATACGGGTATAAAGATTATCTTAATTTCGCCCGAAGAACTAAAAGTTCCCGATTACGTTAAGCAAGACGTTATGGATAAAAACGGTATGAGTTACGTTGAAACAACAAGTTTAGAACAAGCAATGCCAGAACTTGACGTTTTATATATGACAAGAGTACAGCAAGAAAGGTTCTTTAACGAAGACGACTATTTAAGACTTCGTGACAGTTACATATTGACTACTGAAAAACTTGAACGTGCTAAAAAAGATTTGATTATTCTTCACCCACTACCCAGAGTAAACGAAATAGCCGTGGACGTAGACGACGACCCCCGTGCGTGCTACTTTAAGCAAGTTGCAAACGGCAAATATATGCGTATGGCACTAATACTTAAACTTTTGGGTATTAAATAAGGAGGGAAGTAGTTATGAAAATCGACCCAATTAAAAACGGAATAGTAATCGACCACATAGAAGCAGGCAAAGGTATGGAAGTTTATAACTTCTTACACCTTGATGAACTCGAATGTACGGTAGCGCTTATAAAGAACGTTCCAAGTAAAAAAACGGGCAAAAAAGATATAATTAAAATTGATGCCGATATAGACGTTAAACTTGACGTTTTAGGATATATCGCACCCGAAGTAACCGTAAACGTAATTAAAGACGGCAAAACGGTAGAAAAAAAGCAACTTGAACTTCCCTTAACCGTTAAAAACGTAATTAAGTGCAAAAATCCACGTTGTATTACAAGCATTGAACAAGGAATAGTACATACATTTAAACTTGTTGATAAAGAAAACAGAGTTTATCGCTGTATATACTGCGAAAGCAAAGCAAACGATTAATAGATAAAAATACTTTAAAACACCCCGTAGGAGTTGCCTGCGGGGTGTTTTAATATATAATGGTGTGGATTAATCTATTATCAAGGTTGCTTTTGATGGTTTGTTTTTATTATAAAATACAGTAACTTGGCTATTGATAGTTGGAACGGGCAAGCCTGCTGAAATCCATTTTCTTTTAGTGTAAGATTTGTCGTTTACGCAATATCTAACTTTAATAACGTGTGGAAAAATTGCCCCGTCAAGTGTACCCTTTCTAAAAGGTTTAGTATTGATTTTAAGCCACCATTGTTTTTTTATAGAAATTACAGTGCCTATCGTTTTTTCTTCCATTAGATAATTCCTTTAAAATAATAAGGTAAATAATTGAACCTATTACATTTTTTGAACGCAAAAACTTACCGCAATGATTTTACGGTAAGGGAAAATGCTTGTTAAATTAGTTTTTTAGGGGGAAGGTTTATTCTGCGGGTTTAGCCTTTTCTTCTTCAAAAGCGGCTAAGATAACTTGGATGAGTTCTTCTCTCGTTTCGGTCTTAATGGGGTGAGCGATATCTTTGTATTGACCGTCAGCAGTTTTTCTGCTAGGCATAGCGATAAAGTAGCCTTCGTTACCTTCGATAACTTTGATATCGTGGATAACAAAGCAATCTTCAATAGTAACTGATGCAACAGCTTTAAGCTTGCTGTCGTCTTTTTTTACGATACGAACTCTCACGTCTGAAATCTTCATTTTCTTGTAACCATCCTATAATCAAATATTATATTTATTTTAACACAATTTTTGATTAATTTCAATACTTTTTTAAAAAAATATGCAAAAAAGTTACATTTTGTGTTAATTTTTAATAATTTTTCATAAAATATTATATGGAAAAGGAAAAATTTATGCAAAATTATAACAAATTTCATTTTATCGGTGCGTGTGGAGTGTCTATGAGTGGACTTATAAAGCATCTATTATTGAACGAAAAAGCTGTTACGGGTAGCGATAATCGTGCAGAAAACGGTGCAACTGAACTCAATGGCTTAGGTGCAAAAATATACTGTAAGCACTCTTCAAAGAATGCAAAAAATGCTGACGTAGTTATTTATTCTTCCGCAATAAAATCGGACAATCCAGAACTTAATTATGCTATAAAACACAAAATCCCGACGGTAAAACGCAGTGAACTTTTAGGTGAAATTTTAAGAGAGTTTAAAACTTCTGTTGCTGTGTCGGGTTGTCACGGGAAAACAACTGCGACGGCAATGATAGCAAACGTATTAATAAACGCTAAAAAAGACCCAACCGTATTTTTAGGTGGTGAAGATTATTCTTTCGGTAATTATCGTAATGGTGGTAAAGACGTAGCGGTAGCAGAAGCGTGCGAATACAAGAAAAACTTTCTTGACGTTAAGCCGAATATTTCAGTTGTGTTAAACATTGATAACGACCATATGGACGCCTATAAAGATATGACCGAAATGCTTAATGCCTTTACTGAGTTTACCAAAAACACTATTGCCGTAATCAATGCGGACGATGCTTTGGCGTCTAAAATTTTTAATTCAACAACCGTAACTTTCGGCATAGATAACAAGGCGACGTATATGGCGAAAAATTTGCGTTATAACAATGCAGGTTATACTTTTACTGCATACGCTTTCGGTAGAGCGGTCGGCACAATAAAACTAAAAGTAGCAGGTAGACACAACGTTTACAACGCACTTTCTGCCATTGCCGTTTGCGACGTTATGAATATACCTTTCTTTATAATTAAAAGAGCGCTTGAAAATTTTAAGGGCGTAAAGAGAAGAAACGAATATATAGGTGAATTTTTTGGGCTTAATTGTTATGCAGATTACGCTCATCACCCAAAAGAGATTGAAGCGACGCTGACAGCCTTTTCAGAAAGTGGGGAAGACTACGTTACTGTTTTTCAACCACATACTTATTCAAGAACAAAACTTTTAATGTATGATTTTATAAAAGTTCTAAAAGAGAAAAAACCCTTGATTATATTAAAAACTTACTCTGCCCGTGAAGAATTTGATGAAAATGGTAGTGCAAAGAC
>JAGASB010000192.1 GCA_017621955.1 Clostridia bacterium
GAATTTATATAAGTTAATTTTTTTCTTTATTTATTACAGCAGTTATTATAGGTGTAAACCCTGCCGATTTTTTAAGTTTTTTATCTATTATGCTTAGCACTATAAACCAAAGCGCAATGAGCAAAACACTTAATATAAGTATTGAAAGTTCGTTTCCTATCAGTAAGTACCCTACTAAGACGCTTAATCCGATAAGCAATAGTGGAACTAAAAATACTAACAGTGCGCCAAGAAGCTTGCCTTCTTTTTCGGTATCTATAACGACGGTATCGCCATTGACTGCGTTCACAAGATTTTTTGCACGCCAAGTAACGCTGTCTGCACCCTTTGGGAAAAGACACATTCCGCATTTACTGCATTCGTCCTTTTTTTCCACTTTAACCGTTGCGTATTCGCCGTCGGTATTTATTACAAGTCCCGTTTCTTTCATTATACTAAATTATCAAATTCGACTTCGCTTTCGCTACCGTCAGCCATACACTTAACTTTTGCTTTGCCTTGCGTTAGTTCGTTAGAGCCGATTACGATAACTTTTTCCGCACCGATTTTATCTGCATACTTAAACTGTGCTTTTATGCCCCTGCCCATATGGTCAAAGTCAGCGCTTATACCACGGCTACGAAGTTTTGAAACGATTTCAAATGCTTTTTCGGCTTCCTTTTCGCCCATAGGCGCAACGTAATACTCAACTTTGTTGGGGTTTGCAATTTGAACGCCCGTATTTTCAAGAAGCATTAAAATTCTTTCTATACCGACTGCAAAGCCTATGCCCGGAACGTCGTTACCACCAAGCTGTGAAATAAGTCCGTCGTATCTTCCGCCACCGCATACAGTACCTTGTGCGCCGATGTTATCAGAAACAAATTCAAATACTGTTCTTGTGTAATAATCAAGTCCACGAACGATGTTAGCGTTTACCTTAAACTCTACGCCTGCAATCTTTAAAAGATTTTGAACCTTATTAAAGTGATTAGCGCAGTCATCGCAAATATAGTCCAGAATTTTAGGTGCGTTTGCTGTTATCTTCTTGCAGTCGTCGTTCTTGCAGTCCAAAATACGCAAGGGGTTTTTCTTCAACCTGTCTTTACAAAGTTCACACATACCGTCTATATTTTTGTTTAGATATTCGGTAAGCGCTTGTTCGTATTTTTTTCTACACTCTTTACAGCCGATACTGTTTAGATAAAGAGTTATATTTTTAATGCCCACTTTATCTAAAAAACTTTTTGCAAGCAGTATTACTTCTGCGTCAATGTTTGCGTCCGAAGCACCCAAAAACTCTACGCCGAATTGATGGAATTCACGAAGTCTGCCTGCTTGCGGACGTTCGTAACGGAAGCACTGCGTAATATAATACAACTTTTGCGGAAGCGCCATTGATGCCATACCGTTTTCAACGAACGACCTTGCTACCCCTGCCGTGCCTTCGGGTTTAAGAGTTATGCTTCTGCCACCCTTATCTAAAAAGGTATACATTTCTTTGTTTACTATATCGGTAGTTTCGCCTACGCCACGCAAAAAAACTTCGGTGTGTTCAAAAGTTGGCGTTCTTATTTCCGATGCGCCGAAAACACGAGCAACTTCCCTTGCCGTATTTTCAACGTATTGCCACTTATAACTTTCTAACGGCAATATATCTTTTGTGCCTTTTGGTATATTTATCATTTTTTTAATCCTTAAAGAATATATTTTTTCAAGTCTTTGGTCTTAGTGTCGCCACCCATTTTGTTAAGGACGTAAGCACTGTCGATAACCATTTCTTTACCCGTGCCGTCCGCTTCAAACGATATGTCTTCGATTAAATTTTCCATAACCGTATGCAATCTTCTTGCACCGATGTCTTCCATCGTAGTGTTCATATCTTCTGCAATGCGTGCAATTTCGTTTATAGCATCGTCCGTAAATTTAAGGTCAACGCCGTCAACCCTTAAAAGCGTTGCATACTGAATAGTGATTGCGTTTCTTGGCGTGGTTAAAATGTCTATAAAGTCTTGCTTGCTTAAACTTTGAAGTTCGACAAGTATTGGAAAACGACCTTGAAGTTCGGGAATTAAATCGCTCACTTTTGAAACGTGGAACGCACCGGCAGCAATAAACAAAATATAATCGGTTTTGATTGCGCCGTACTTTGTCATTACCGTTGAACCTTCAACGATAGGCAAAATATCCCTTTGAACGCCTTCTCTTGAAACGTCTTGTCCGCCGCCCTTGTTTCCTTTTGCGGCAATCTTATCTATTTCGTCAATAAAGATTATACCTTCGTTTTCTGCACGGCGGATTGCTTCTTCATTTACTGAATCTTTGTCTATAAGTTTATCTGCTTCTTCATTTAAAATCAGTTTTCTTGCTTCTTTTACTTTAAGTTTACGTCTTTTAGTCTTTTTGGGCATCATATCGCCAAAGATACTGCCGATGCTTATTTCGCCACCGCCTGGGATTAGTTCCATAGGTTTAGGATTATCAACAACGTCTATTTCAATAACTTCGTTATCGTAATAGCCCTTTTTAAGACCTTCTAAAATATTTTTTTCAAAAATATCTTGTGGAGTTTCACCCCTATCTAAACGCCTTACTTCTGCAACGATTTTTGCAAGGCGTGCATCTACTGTTGCGCCTGCCTTTTCGGTTACTTTGTTAAAGCGCTCTTCTTTAACTAAACGCACAGAACACTCAACCAAATCCCTTATCATTGATTCAACGTCTCTACCGACGTATCCAACTTCGGTATACTTGGTTGCTTCAACTTTAACAAAAGGCGCACCGACAAGTTTTGCAAGTCTTCTTGCAATTTCCGTTTTACCTACGCCCGTCGGTCCTTTCATAATTATGTTCTTCGGCGTAATTTCTTCCATCTCAGCAGGGGTAAGCATACTTCTTCTATAACGATTACGAAGTGCGATTGCAACCGCTTTTTTTGCAGCGTGCTGACCAATAATGTATTTATCAAGTTCATTTACTATCTGTTTTGGACTAAGTTGCATTATTATTCCCCCCTTAAATTACTTCACAAGTGATATTGTCGTTTGTGAATACGCATATTTCACTTGCTATTTTAAGCGACTTTTTAACGATGTCTTCTGCCGAATAATCGGTTTCTTGGCGAAGTGCTCGTGCTGCGGCAAGCGCATAGTTTCCACCACTGCCGATTGCACATACTCCACCGTCAGGTTCGATTACTTCGCCCGTTCCCGATACGACAAGTAACGTATCTTTATCTGCCGTTATCATCATCGCTTCAAGTTTTCTTGCCTTATCACTTCTCCAAAGTTCAGCAAGTTCAACTGCACTGCGCATTAAGTTGCCAGAATATTTATTGAGCATTTCTTCAAACCTTTCAGAAAGAGAAAATGCGTCCGACACCGAACCTGCAAAGCCCAAAATTACGTTTCCGTTATAAATGCGCCTTACCTTTACGGCGTTGTTCTTGAAAATTACCGATTGCGACATCGTAACTTGTCCGTCGCCTGCAATCGCTGTTTTGCCGTCCTTTTTTACGGCACAGATGGTCGTTCCCCTAAATTCTATCATTTTATCATCTCCTTAAAAAGTGAAATTTCTTTTAAACTGCGCTCTGCCATCAAGCGCTTTCTTTCCGCTTTATCCCTTACTATCCTATCAAGCGGTGGCAATATCCCGAAGTTAGCGTTCATAGGCTCAAAATCGGGGTTTTCAGTAGTGATATATTTTGCAAGTGCGCCGAACACCGTGTTTTCTGAGACAAGCACACGTTCTTTACCATTTAACTTTCTTTCAAGATAAATTGCACTCATAAGTCCGCTTGCGGCACTTTCAACGTACCCTTCAACGCCCGTTATTTGCCCTGCAAAGTATATCTTATTATATTCTTTGTGCGAATAATCTTTTTCAAGCACTTTTGGCGCATTGATAAAAGTGTTTCTGTGCATAACGCCGTAACGCAAAAATTCTGCATTTTTGAGTGCTGGTATTATTGAAAACACACGCTTTTGTTCGCTAAACGTAAGGTTTGTTTGAAAACCGACCATATTGTACATACTGCCGTTTTCATCTTCTTTGCGAAGTTGCAAGCACGCATACGCCCATCTTCCCGTTTTTGGGTCGGTTAAGCCCACGGGTTTTAATGGCCCAAAACGCAAGGTGTCTTTTCCACGTGATGCCATAATTTCTACGGGCATACAGCCTTCAAACACGTTCACGTCTTCAAAATCGTGCAGTTTTGCACGCTCTGCACTTGTTAGTGCTTCTATAAAAGCGGTATACTCTTCCTTTGTCATCGGGCAGTTTATGTGGTCGCCGTTACCTTTATCGTATCTATCCCCAAAAAACGCACTTTGCATATCTATACTTTCAAAGTCGATTATTGGCGCAGAAGCATCGTAAAAGGAAAGTTTTCCGCCAACTAATTTGATTAAATTTTCCGAAAGTTTTTCCGCCGTTAGCGGTCCACTTGCCACTATTGTATATTGGTCAACGTCTATGTCGGTTACTTCTTCTGAAACGTGCGTAATGTTTTCATTAGAACGTAACTTTTCGGTTATGTACGACGAAAACTTTTCACGGTCAACGGCAAGCGCATTGCCTGCGGGAACACGAGTTTTATCCGCCGCCTCTATAACGATTGAGCCTAAAAGACGCATTTCTTCTTTAAGAAGCCCTGCGGCATTACCGTAAACGTCGTTGCTTTTAAGAGAATTTGAACATACAAGTTCAGCGTAGTCGGTGCTTATATGTGCAGGGGTAAAACTTTTTGGTTTCATATCGTAAAGTTCTACCTTTACACCTTTATTCGCAAGATAATAGGCCGCTTCGCTACCAGCAAGTCCGCCGCCGATTATTTTTACTTTTTGCATATTACTTAACAAAATCACATTTCTTTGAAGAACATTTAACTTTGCCTTCAACTTCTATTAGATACGCACCGCACTTAGGACATCTTTCGCCCGTTGGTATATCCCAACTCATAAACTTGCAACCTGGGTAATTTGAACAGCCATAAAAAACTTTACCGCCACGGCTTGTCATCTTCTTTGTGGGCTTTCCACATTCAGGGCAAACGCCTACGCTTTCAGATAAACTTATGGTATGTTTACACTTAGGATAATTTGAACAAGCGATAAACTTGCCGAATTTACCTTCTCTTTCTACCATTATGCCACCGCATTTGGGACAAATTTTATCAGTTGGAATTACTACCTTTTCGTTTGCAGCCTTTATGTTTTGGCAAGTGGGATAATTTGAACAAGCATAATAATTGCCGTACTTACCACTGTTTATTATCATAGGCGCACCGCATTTTTCACACAAAACTTCGGTTATCTTAGAATTCCTTAACTGTTCGTCAAACGGTCCGTAGAAGTCTTTTATGAGTTTGCGCCAATCCTTTCCCCCCTCACCTATATCGTCAAGGTCGTCTTCCATCTTTGCCGTAAACGATATATCCATAATATCGGGGAAGTACTTAACCAAAAAGTCTATTAAATCATAACTTATGGGATTAGGTACAAGGTACTTTTTATCTTTATGAACGTATTCACGCTTTTTATCCGAAAGCTTTGCCATAATGGTCGCATAAGTGGACGGTCTACCTATTCCTTTATCTTCCATATGCTTAATAAGCGACGCTTCGGTGTAGCGAACGGGTGGCTTTGTGAATTTTTGCTCTTTTGATATTGCGTTTAAGTTTAAACTGTCATTATCGTTAAGCGCTGGTAAAAGTGCATTGCCACTTTCTTCGTCTTCGTCTTTTTTCGTGTCGTCGTATACAACCGTGTATCCCTTAAAGAGCAAGGTCTTACCACTTGTTTTAAGCGTATATTCACTTGCACCCACGTCAACTGCAACGCTGTCGTACTTGGCTTCGCTCATTTGTGAAGCAATGAAACGGTCGTAAATGAGTTTATAAAGTTTATATTGATTTTTGTCTAAAATATCTTGAACGCTTTCTGGCGTTTTATTAACGTCAATCGGACGAATAGCTTCGTGCGCATCCTGAGCATCTTTTTTAGAGCGGTATACGTTGGGTTTTGACGGAACGTATTCTTGACCGTAATTTGTCGCTATATAGTCAAGTGCGCTCTTTTGTGCTTCGTTTGAAATTCTTACGCTATCCGTTCTCATATACGTTATGAGTGCAACGTTGCCACGGGGCGTTTCAACACCTTCGTAAAGTCTTTGCGCAATCTGCATTACTTGCGGAGCGGTAAGATTTAATCTAATTGAGCCGTCCTGTTGAAGCGTACTTGTTATATACGGTGCGGGGGCGTGCGATTTAACCACTTGACGCTTAACCGACTTAACGAAAAATTGACTGTTTTTAAGTTGTGTTTCTACTGCATTTGCTTCTTCTTCACTTGCAGGCTTATATTTTTTGCCGTTCTTTTCAACAAGCAATACCTTAAAGTTACTGCCGTTCTGTGGGTTTACGTCCGCTTTTAAGTTCCAATACTCTTGCGGTTTGAACGCTAAAATTTCACGTTCTCTATCAACAACCATTTTAAGTGCAACCGACTGAACACGCCCTGCCGATAAGTTTTCGTTAAGGCGACTGCTTGCTGCCGGTGAAATGCTATAACCAACTATTCGGTCAAGCACTCTTCTTGCTTGCTGTGCGTCCACCAAGTTTTTATCTATCTTTCTTGGATTTTCAAGTGCTTTTTTAACTGCCTTTTCAGAAATTTCGTTAAACTCAATTCTGTTAAGTGCGTTTTCATCTAACCCCAAAACTTCGGCTAAGTGCCACGATATTGCCTCCCCCTCTCTATCCGGGTCGGTTGCAAGATATACTCTATCCGCTTTTTGTGCGGCTGTTTCAAGTCTTTTTATGTCTTGCTTTTTTTCAGGTGCTATAACGTAGTGCGGTTCAAAATTGTTGGCTATTGATACGCCCATATAATTTACGGGCAAATCTCTAATATGTCCTTTGGACGCATCTACTTTATAATCGCCCTTTAAAAATTTTTCAATCGTCTTTGCCTTATGGGGTGATTCTACTATTATTAACTGCATTTATTCCTCCGAAAAATTACTGATTAATCCGTACACGTTTCCGCTTCTTGCAACAATCCCTTTAATTTCAAGAATTGATAGCGTTGGCGTGACTTCAAATACTTGTCTTCCTATGCTTGCGCTTAATTTTTCTATATGAACTTCACCGTCTTTTAGACAGTTTATTATTTGCTTTTCAAGTTCGCTAAAAGTTTCACTTTCAGCCCTTTTTTCTATTCCGTAAAAATCTAAAATATCTTTTGGATTATCGGTCAGTATTGCACCACGCTTAATTAGGTCATTGCAACCCGCACCTGACTTAATCCCTACGCTATACGGCACTGCAAATAAATCTTTGCCGTACTCTTCTGCATATTCTGCCGTGTAAAGCGTTCCGCTCTTTATTGCACCGCTTACTATTAAAACGCCTTTTACTAGCCCTGCAATTATTCTGTTACGAACGGGAAACATAAACGGCTTTGGAACGGTGTCAGGCGGATATTCGCTTATTGCTAAACCACGCTCTACAACCTTATCTAATAAATCTTTATTGCTTGCGGGATAAACGTGATTAAATCCACCTGCAATTACCGATATTGCTTTTGCCTTTTCACTAACCGTCGTTTTAAGCACTGCACAGTCAACACCCTCTGCTATGCCTGTAACCAACGTAAATCCCACACTAGACAACTCTTTTGAATAGTTTTCGGCTATTTTTATTGATAGCGGTAAACTCTTTCTACTACCCACTATTCCAAATACCTTACTTTTTAACAGCGCTATATCGCCCTTATAATAAAGCACTATCGGTGGATGTGGGATTTCTTTAAGCGAATTTGGATAACTGTCTGAAAATATAGTTAGCACAGACACGTTTGCACGAGATAAACCGTCCAAAACGTACTCAACGTATTTGGTGTTTGCAGACGACGTTAGCGTAGAGTGCATTTCTTTATCCACGACGGAAAGAAGATATTTTAAAACTCTCTCCATCAACGAACTGCCGTCAGTGCCTTTTATAATCTCAATCGCTTTTATTTTATGCTTGTATTCAAGCCCTAAAAAACTGTCAAGCCAAATACAACACAATTCTTCCTTGGTGTAACCTTTCATTTTAACTGTGCCTATAACTTATCGCTTCAAGTATATGCTGAGGTTTAATATCGTCGAAAAGTTCCATATCCGCAATAGTTCTTGCTACTTTTATTATTCTACTCCTTGCTCGTGGCGATAAATGTAAACTCACATAAGCGTTTTTCAAAATATCTTCACAATCTTTTGAAAGCTTACAATATTTACTTATATGCTTTGCACCCATGTCGCTATTAGTGAGTATTTTGTCATTTTTAAAGCGTTCTTCTTGAATACGGCGTGTTCTATTTACTCTTTTTCGCACGTCCTTTGAACTTTCACTTATTTGCTCTTCGGTAAGTTCAGCATACTTAACTTCATCAACTTGAACTTGAATATCAATTCTGTCAAGCAACGGACCTGAAAGTTTGGCTTTATATTTTGCTATTTGCGACGGTGAACAAGTACATACCTTTTCGGCTGAACCGTAATTCCCACAAGGGCAAGGGTTCATGCTTCCACAAAGAATAAAGTTTGCAGGATAACTAACCGACCCTGACGCGCGTGAAACGGTTATTTGACCGTCTTCTAACGGTTGACGCAAAACTTCAAGAGTTGAACGGCTGTACTCTGGCATTTCATCAAGAAAAAGTACACCGTTATGTGCAAGGCTTATTTCGCCCGGTTTAACGTGAGCGCCACCACCCGCAAGAGCAACAGTGCTTGCCGTATGGTGCGGACTTCTAAATGGTCTTGCGTAAATTATTCCGTCCGAATCTTTTAGAACGCCTGCTACCGAATGAATTTTAGTGCTTTCAAGTGCTTCGCTAAACGTCATATCGGGCATTATTGTTGGAATACACTTTGCGAGCATAGTTTTCCCCGTCCCTGGCGCACCGACAAATAGTATGTTGTGACCACCTGAAACGGCAACTTCTAATGCACGCTTTGCCACTTTTTGTCCTTTAACGAACGCTAAGTCGCTATCATACACGTTTAAACTTTCTTTTGTGAGATAATCGTTCTTAGCGACTATTTGTAATGGCGCTAAACCTGAAAGATGGTCGATAACTTCTTTAAGACTTTTAGCGGCGAACACTTCTATTCCGTCAACGAAAGACGCTTCACGCTCGTTATCCTTAGGAACAATGAACTTTTTATAACCTAACCCCATTGCAGAGATTAGCGTCGGAAGTACACCGTTTATTCTGCGGAGAGTTCCGTCAAGCGAAAGTTCGCCGATAAACACCGTATCCGAAGTATTAACTTCAAGTTGTCCACTTGAAATTAAAACGCCCAAAGCAATCGCAAGGTCAAGTGACGAACCTTCTTTTTTTACGTTTGCAGGAGCAAGGTTTACCGTGATGCGACGGACGGGCATAGTTCTACCGCTATTCTTTATTGCTGAACGCACACGTTCTTTTGACTCTTTAACAGCCGTGTCTGCAAGACCAACTATATCGAATGCGGGAAGTCCGTTGTTTATATCAACTTCTATTTGAATTGGTATCCCCTCTAACCCGACAAGAGTAAAGCCGAATATTTTCGCTATCATATTGCCCCTTTTTTACTTTTGTTAAACGGTAAAACGCAAACGTTATCCATTATTTTACTATTATATAATATTTATTTTTTTTTGTAAACTTTTATAGCGTGAATTTTTCAATTTTTTATACATTATATATAGGTGCGTAATATATAGGTGCGTAAAAAGGCAAAAAAGAACTTGCCGTTAGTGCGTCAGTAATAGAGATTATTGCTGACGCACTAGTTATATTTGCCTATCGGCAAGTTATATTGCTTTCGCAGTTATATTTTGCTAGCAAAGTTATATTTACCCATAGGGTAAGTTATGGCAAATATAATATAACTTTGACTGAAAGTCAAAATATCACGCAAGAAACTTGCATATCACTTTTAGCCATAAGGCTAAAAATATCACTTATAAAAGTTTATCTTTTGTGGATAAGAAAAGCACACTACGTTTCACTTTTAGTGAAGTATAGTGTGCTATGCTTTTATTATGGACTAAAAATCCCTATGGAACACGCCCGTTCGGCAAGTTCTTTTTTCTTATCTTTTAACTTCTTTAACCTTTGCAGCTTTACCCGTTCTTGCACGCAAGTAGTAAAGTTTTGCACGACGTACTTTACCGTGTCTTACAACTTGTATGTCAGCAACCTTTGGCGAGTGGATTGGGAAAGTCTTTTCTACGCCTACACCGAAAGAAATTCTTCTTACGGTAAACGTTTCACTTATACCACCGTGTTTTCTTGCGATTACGATGCCTTCAAATGCTTGTAATCTTTCTCTGTCGCCTTCAATAACCTTTACCATTACTTTAACGGTGTCACCAACGTTAAATTCGGGAATGCTAGCCTTTACGTTTTCTTGGTTGATTGCATCAATTATGCTGTTCATTTGCTTTTACCTCCGTATTTTATCAAGCGTTCATTGTCATCTTTGGATTTTTTATATGCAAGAGGAACGCCCAAAGCGTTTAATATAATACCATATTTTTTTACACTTGGCAAGCGTTTTACATACAAAATGCGTTAAAAATATGATTAATTTGTCCGTTTTCTATTTCCACCACGTCAAATCTACACGGTGTATCAATTTTCTTCTCCCTTTGAAGATAATACTGTGCCACTTTGAAGTACTTTTCTTGTTTCTTGCGGTCCACTGCTTCGGACGGCGTACCATATTCATTACCCACACGAGTCTTTACTTCGATAAATACCGTGTATTCATTATCAGTCGCTATTATATCAATTTCACCAAGTGGTGTTTTATAGTTTGTTTTTATTATCTTATAACCTTTCTTTTTAAGATGTTCAGCCGCCTTTATTTCGCCGGCTCTTCCCAGAAATTTTTTATAAAAGTTTTTCTGTGCAATTTGCAAGGTCCTATCTCCTTGATTTTTTCTATATGAACTTTTGTTCCATACCCCTTATGCTTTTCAAAACCGTACTCAGGGTATTCTTTTGCAAATTCAGTCATTAGGTTATCCCTAAACACCTTTGCAAGAATAGAAGCGCAACCTATCGTATAACTTTTCATATCGCCTTTAACAATATATTCTGCACTTATAGGAAGGTTTGTATCCACCCCGTCTACAAGTGTTATATCGGGCGTAACGCTAAGTCCGTTTACAGCGTCAGTCATACACTTTTTAACGGCGTTTAAAATGTTCAATCTATCAATTTCATCTTGCCAAATCATAGCGATATTAAATGCTATCGCCTTTGAGCGTATTTTATCATAAAGTGCGTTTCTTTTCTTTTCGGAAAGTTTCTTACTATCGTCTATACCGTCGATAATATCGTCCATAGGCATTATTACTGCCGCACAAACGACAGGTCCTGCAAGCGGTCCTCTACCCACTTCGTCAACACCTGCTACATACTTTAATCCACTATTTAAATATTTTCTTTCGTATTCTAATTTATCCATATCAGTCTAGAATAATCTTTCCTATACGCCCTTTTCTAAAATCGTCGATTATAGCAGTTGCACAACGCTCATAATCATACTCACCGCCACGGCGCAAAAATCCACGGCGAACGCAAATCTTTTCAAAAAGTTCAAGCGTAGGCACGTCTAAATCTTCAATACCATATTTTGCTGTGAGAAGTTTTGGATATTTTTCTTTTA
>JAGASB010000193.1 GCA_017621955.1 Clostridia bacterium
TGGGAGATGTTGTGGCTACTTCTACTGTTGAAGTTCACGGTGGTCATTTAATAAGAATTGCATTGTCTAATATTCCAGAAGCTGGCGCAGATATGCTTATATTCTTTATTAACTACGTTGAAAATACTGCAACGGGTGAAATTGCATACGGTGTAGGCGCAAACGCATCATATAACGGCTTATCTATAGACAATCAAAGTGTTGATTTATCTGATTATGTAACGCAAAACGAATATAACAATTTGCGTAATCAGGCTAATGAAAAGATTGCTGCAAAAGATGCGATTATTGCCGAATTAGAAGCAAGTCTAGGTGAAGAAGGCGTTGATATGTCTAACTTTAAGACGGTAGCCGAATACAACCAAATGAAAGCTGAACTTGAAGCAAGAATTGCTGAACTTGAAGAAAGTCAAAATGCAGACCAAGATTCAAAACAACCCGAAGAAGGAATGTCATTTAAGCAAATTTTAGGCATTTCTTTAGGCGCAGTCCTTCTTGTTGCTATTGTTGTAGCAGTTGTGGCTGTAAAAAATAAAAGAAAAGGAGATTATGAATAATGGAATTAAGAGAACACGCAAAAAGCGACAAAATTAAGTGGATTATTGCTTTCGTATTGATTGCAATAATTGGTTTAGGTCTTATTGGTTTGGCAGTAAGTATTAACCAAAAGGAAACCACCAAGCGAATTGGCATTGAAGCTTATTCTATCGGCACGCTAAACGAAACCGGTGAATTTGTAGAAAGCGAAGAAGGATTATGCACGAAAGGTCTTTACACTGTTGATGGTTTGACTATTACGGTTGATGATGATGCAAGTGTATCCTATAAATTGTATTTCTTCGGCGCAGAAGAAACCTTTATTTCTTCTACTTCTGCTTTATCTACCGATTTTGATGGGGAACTTCCTGAAGGTGCTAAATATTTTAAGATAGCTATAACCCCTGCCAACGATACTAAAGTCGAATGGTTTGAAATTAACGGATATGTTTCTCAACTTTCGGTTGTAGTAAATAAGTAATTGTAACGGCGGGCAGACTAGTTTAGTTTGCCCGTTAATTTTATAAAAGGAGATTAAATTTATGAAAGCATTATTAAAAAATAAGATTTTTTACGTTTTGCTGTCGGCATTACTTTTAGCAACAGTATTTTGTGGTCTTTCCCTTAATACAAGCTATAAAGCTTTTGCGGCTGAAATAGATTACGTTAATCAGAATTATACTAACTTACCTACGGGATTCGATTACCAAGACGAAGGTGTAATATACAAAATCCACTGTCCTGACGTTAGAGCGCAATTAGGTATTGGTGCTGAAGAAGAATATGAAACTGAAGATTTCTTTACTACTGTTTCGTTTAAGGCTGCTATGGGTTGTCAAATATACTTCGTTAAAGGTGTTCCGTGCAATTTAGAAGATAGTTATTATGGCGATTATCAAACAACTATTTATGCCGATTATTACGATATTTTGTATTATGATGACACGAATGAGAACGTGTATATAAAACTCAAAAATATAGCGCAATTATCGTATCCAGAAGACGTTTGTATTATGAGTGGCGACCAAGTTAATCCTGCACAGTATATTTACATTTCTAATATTGAAGAACCCGTTACCGAAGTTACGGCTGAAGATGTTTTCTTTTCAACTGACGTTGTAGCAGCACACGGTGGTAAAGGTTGGACTGAATACAATATCTACTCTATTGAATACACCTTAAAACTTAATCAAAAGGTTGCGCATCTAGTAAGTAATATTGACGTTTCTTTTATTAAGGGCGGTGATAAGTTTACCCTTTACAAGTCTTCGTTTGTAAACTCTGATGGCGTTGGTGAAAACAGTTATAACAATTTTACTATTATGACGCTAGGTGATATAGCAGACATTACTGAAAGGGTTAAACTTCAAGCAGTTGTAACGTATGGAGATAAAACGATAACTGTTGAAAGTTCTGAAACCGACCTTATTACTTTATGGACTAGCTTGGTTAATAGTGAATTTGCAGGCTACGATTACGAAAACTATATGGCGGATGCAAACAAAGAGCATATTAGAAAACTTGTGGCGTCGTATAACGCAGGGTTTTACGCTGAAATAAAAGGCAGTCAAAACTACTTTGCTGACTATGATAAAAATACCGATATAAAACTAACGTCGTTGATTTTCAAAATACCTATGGAGAATTTTAACTACGCAAGTTTTTCTTGGACTACATCTTATTGGCAAGGTTATGTTTACACCATTAGCGTAAGAATTGATTCATCTTTCAAACTTTCTGCAACGGCGTATAAAATGGCAACTAATGAAGATGGAACTGTAACGGTTGGTGTTGGCGATATTGAGTATAACGAAACTGTCGGACAAACTGTATATGATAGCGTAGATTTTTTTGCTTATGACAACGCTTTATATTTAAGAATTAAAGACGATTCACCAGTAAATACATATTTCCCCCAAAGGGCAGATAGAAGTTTTTCAGCATCAGCCACGAATACAAGTTATTCTTCTATAACCATGCAAACGAATACGGCAACTATAATTTACGACGATTATAATAACGAACTTTTGGCGCAAATTGCAACGCTAAACGAACAGTTAAAAGAACTTCAAAGTCTTTTAGAAACTGCAAACGCATTATCGGAAAGCCAAAAAGAACAGATTAACGTATTACAGTCTTCGTTAGATGGTTTAGAAGTTGAAAATTCTAATCTTGAAAGTGAGCTTGCGTATATAAATGAACAAATTGACGTTATGCGTGAAGAATACCAAAAGAAAATTGACCAGTTAATTGCTGATAACGAAGGCAAAGAACCTACCCAAGAACAAGACAAAGAACCTACTGAAACAGAACAAACAGGCTTAAACGCAAAGCAAATTATTGGTATTTGTGCTGGTGCTGTTTTACTTGTTTTAATAGTAATTCTTGTAATTCCTAAAAGGAGAAGAAACTAATGAAAAAGACAATGAGAAATAAAATTTATGTTGTATTACTTGCCCTTCTAATGCTTATAAGTTCGTTTTTCTCTATGGGTTTTACTTCTGCAAGGGCTGATAGTGATACTGTAAAGTTTGACGAAGCTAACGTAATGGATGATTTGAGAAGTTCTAAAAATTTTAACATTTTAAATTATCCGTTTTATGTTTCTGAAAAACCTGAAATGTATATTATGAACGTCGTTGAATATTGTTATTCCTTTGACGTTCAAAAGCAAGGGAATTACGGTTTATACCTTTATATTTATAACCCTAATGGTAGAAATATTGATATTTCAGAAGGCGTTAATAAAGTTGAAATGGCAGCAGGCTATGACGCTGATGGCACACCAAACTGTTATGAAAAATTTGACCTTAAATTTTGTTCTAAATCGGAAGAAGAATTTTATAAGGGCTTATTTTATAAATTTAAGGTTGTTGACCATAAGAGCCTAGACGGGAAAACTATTCTTCAAAGGGTTAAAAGCAGTGCCAGAAGATACGATATTAGCGGCATAGAAATATTAGAACAAGGAAAAA
>JAGASB010000194.1 GCA_017621955.1 Clostridia bacterium
ATAGAATAGGCGCGCACGTTCTTCCTTATATGCAAAGGTTGGTTCGCAGAATAAAAGGGGACGATAGGATTATTTTGATATCCGACCAGTTCGTTGACGACGGTCCTGTTCCCGAAGGCTTTGAAGAAGCAACTGATATTAACTTTGACCATTCTGGTGAAATTGCAGGCTCTGCAATGACGCTTGACCTTGCATGTAAAAACGTATTGTTCCACATGGGCTGCTCTGTATGCGACGCGTTTAGATTCGCATCAACAAACCCCGCCCGCGCGTTAGGGCTTTGGGACAGGGGCTATATTGCTAAAGGCACGGTAGCCGATTTAATTATAGTAAATCAATTTTTTGATATAAAGAAAGTAATATTTAAAGGAGAAAATTTATGAACAAAATTTTTGAACCGGCAACAGATTTCAAATTTACACCAGCAGATTTCGTTCCATTCAAGGACAGAGAACTCTGCGAAAAGCTTCGCAAAATAAGCGGAACGGACTTGGAAAAACACGCTAACCCCAACTTTAAGATTAAGGTTATGATGAACCCACACCCCGTTCTTATCGCAACTTTATTTTCAAGAATTAAAGAAGCTTCGGAAAAGGGCAAGAAAATCACTTTGATTTTAGGTAACCCCGAACCCGATACTTATATTCCTTTGGCGCAACTTATCAACTACTTCAAAGTTGACTGCCGTAACGTTCACCTTTTCGCAATGGATGAATGGGCTGACCAAGACGGGAACATCGCTCCTGAAACTTACAAGGCCGGCTTTGCTCACTCAATGCTTAAATACCTTGTTTATCAGATTGATGAAAAACTTCGTATGCCACTTGAAAACGTACACTATCCCACCAACAAGAACATCAACAGCTATTCTGATATGATTACTGATTGTGGTGAAGGCGGTGCTGATATTTGTTCTTCTTCACCTGGTTGGACAGGTCATATGGCATTTATCGACCCAGTTCCTGATTTCTTCCCCGAAAAGGGCATTGCAGACATCGAAGGTTGGCTCAATATGAAGGCTAGAATAGTTGACCTTCATCCACTAACCGTTGCTCAAAACTCACTCCACGGCGTATTCGGTCAGTCTGGTTATATTGCAGACGTTCCCCCGAAAGCAGCAACTATCGGACCTATCGACGTTAAGAACGCAAGAGAAAGAATTGAAGTTCACGCACTCTTAACCAACGGAACCTTCTCTTCTTGGCAGAGAATGACTTCACGTCTTGTTCTTCACGGACCTGTTACTCCGCTTATTCCTTCTTCAATGCTTCAACTTATGGATACACAAGTTTACGTTTCTGAAGAAATCGCAGCACCGTTTGATTGCTGGGAAAAAGTTGGATACTAATATAAAAACACACAAGTGTCGCTTTGATAAGCGACACTTAATTTTTTAAAACACAAAGCCACATTTAGAGCAATTTGGCGTAACTAACAAAATAATTTTAATGTAAAACCGTTGACAAACGACGTTTGTTATGATAAAATAGCAACATATAAAGGCGTTTGACGAAAAGGTGCGCATTATACTTTTTATTCAGAGAAATGGCGGTTGGTGCAAGCCAATAGAAAAAGTTTTTGCGTTTGTAGTTTCCGAGCTGAGAGGAAGAAAAGTCTTAATGGCTTAGTAGAACTTCTCCGTGATTGCTGCGTTAAGGTCATAGGAATTGATTGATTCCAAGAGTGGCGGATATTCCGCAATTTGAGTGGTACCGCGGGTATAGTAACGTACTCGTCTCAAAGTAAGGCTTTGGGGCGAGTTTTTTTTCGCCCGAATAGGAGGATATTATGCAACAAATGACAGGTCTTGACTTCAAGATTAAAGAGATGGCGGGGCGTATCCGTGAACTTCGTGAAGTAGTTGGGTTTTCCGTTGAAGAGATGGCGGAAAAAACGGGTGTTACCGTAGAAGAATACGTTGCTTGTGAAGCGGGTGATAAGGACCTTAACTTTGCGTTCATTTATCGTTGTGCACTTGCTCTTTCGGTAAACGTTACCGACATTATTGAAGGTTACAGCCCCAAACTTAAAGGTTATACCGTTACAAGAAACGGTGCAGGGCAAAAGATTGCTCAGGCACACGGTATGACGTACTTTAATATGGCTTACGCTTTCCAAAACCGTATAGCAGAACCGCTTTACGTTCGTAGCGTGTACTCTCCTGGTGCGCAGAATAAGGATATTGAACTAACCACTCACGCAGGGCAAGAATGCGATATAGTTATCGACGGTTACCTTATGGTTCAAATCGGTGAACACAAAGAAGTTTTAGGTCCTGGCGATAGCATTTATTACGACAGTGATAAACCGCACGGTATGATTGCCGTAAACGGTAAAGACTGTATATTTTATGCGATAGTATTAAATCCCACGGGTGAACCTATCCCTGAACTTACGCACGCTAAAAAGGTTGAAAGTGCGCCTAAAATCCAAAAAGTTAAGGACAATAAAGACCGTATTTATAAACAGTTTATCGACGTTGTTGAAGACGAAGACGGTACGCCCACTTCAATTAAGTTTAAAAATACCGATAAGTTTAACTTTGCATTTGACTTGGTTGACGGTTTGGCTAAGCGTGAACCCGATAAGCTTGCAATGCTTCATATATCAAGGGATAAAACGCAAAGAAGATTTACGTTTAGCGATATTAAAAAGGAATCGGCAAGATGTGCAAACTACTTTAAGTCGCTTGGTATCAAAAAGGGCGATAAGGTTATGCTTGTATTAAAGCGCCATTATCAGTTCTGGTTTGCAATGATAGGGCTTAATAAACTTGGTGCAGTTGCAATCCCTGCAACTAATCAACTTCAAGAACACGATTTTGAATACAGATTTAAGTCGGCAGGTGTATGTGCAATAATTTGCACTGCGGACGGCAATACTAGTGAACAAGCCGACATTGCCGCTCAAAAATGCCCCGAACTTAAACATAAGATTATGGTAAACGGCGTTAAGGACGGTTGGCGTAGTTTTGACGAAGAGTATAAACTCTTTTCTACGCACTTTGAACGCACGGTGGATTCACCTTGTGGTGACGACCCATTACTTATGTTCTTTACTTCGGGAACTAGTGGTTATCCAAAGATTGCAACGCACAACCATAAATATCCGTTAGGACATTTCCATACTGCTAAATATTGGCACGCAGTTGATACCGAAGGCTTGCACTTTACCATATCCGATACAGGTTGGGCGAAGTCAATGTGGGGTAAACTATACGGTCAGTGGTTAAGCGAAGCGGCAACGTTCGTATATGACTTTGATAGATTTGACGCTGCCGATATATTACCTATGTTTGCAGAGCATAAAATAACGACTTTCTGCGCACCACCTACTATGCTTAGAATGCTTATTAAAGAAGATATATCAAAATACGATTTTTCATCGGTTAAGCACATGTCTACGGCAGGTGAAGCGCTTAACCCCGAAGTTTATTATCAGTTTGAAAAGCTTACGGGCTTGCAAATAAAAGAAGGTTTTGGTCAGTCCGAATCGACTATGCTTATAGGTAACCTTGTTGGTAAACCGCATAAGATAGGTTCAATGGGTAAACCAGCGCCTATTTACGACATTAGCCTTGTTGATGAAAACGGCAATCCTGTTGCCGACGGTGAAACGGGTGAAATAGTAGTCAACGTTAAAGACGGCGCGCCGTGCGGACTTTTCTGCGGATATTACGGCGACGAAGAAAAAACGAAAGAAGTTTGGCACGACGGGTATTATCACACGGGTGATACCGCGTGGCGTGACGAAGACGGGTTTTACTGGTACGTTGGGCGCGTTGACGACGTTATTAAATCTTCAGGCTATCGCATAGGACCGTTTGAAATTGAATCGGTTATTATGGAACTTCCGTACGTTTTAGAGTGCGGTGTTTATGCAGAGCCTGACGAAGTTCGCGGTCAAGTGGTAAAAGCAAGTATCGTTTTGGTTAAAGGCACGGAGCCTTCAGAAGAGTTAAAGAAGGAAATTCAAGCGTACGTTAAGGC
>JAGASB010000195.1 GCA_017621955.1 Clostridia bacterium
CTTAATGTTCCAAAATATTAAATTGTTTTGGCGTAAATGAAAAAAGTGCCAATTACCCCATGGTAAATGACACTATGTAACTCTGATAACTATTTCTTCCCTCAAGGAAAATCTGATACTCTATGTATTTATTATATCAAAATTATCTCATTCAGTCAATATCTTTTAAGGAGTTAAAGATAAAAAGTTTTTAATTATAGCATATTTATCTTTACTTATTCTGCCATTTTTTGACAGTCATCTTCTTTTTCATCGTATTTATTGATTTGGAATAGACACATTGTAAATACCCCAACAGTTCCACCGACCATTAATCCAATAAAAAAATATAAAAATCCCATTGTACCCTCCTATTTTTTCAAAAGAAAAAGGTGAGAATTGCTTCCCACCTTCTTCAAGTTAATTTTTTAGTTAAACAAATTCATCAATTGAACTTTGCAACTTGTCTATGACGTCGCATTCAAATATACTTTCTGGCGTATCGTCATATCCGTTTTCTTGTAATTTTTCTGCAAGTTCTTCTAACAAATTCTCTAACCTTTTCACGTCTTTTTTTGATAGTTTCATAACGCTAACCTACCTTTCTTTTAATAAGTTTCCACATACCTCTTTCTGTACGCTCAAAATGTTTAGGATTGATTTGCAAAGTCTGCCTAATCTTTTCCTTCCACCATTGATTAGTTTTAGTTTTCTTATGATTTTCCACTTCCTTATAGATATACTCTAAAGAAACAGCATCACTGTGAGTTTCTAAAACCGCAGCAACGATATCTTTCCAAGTAGCACCCTGCATATCACGAATGTCCACCGTTTTGCGCTTTACCTCCAATATCGGTATAAGCATCGGTTCATCCTTTCTAACAATCATAACGTACTCATGCAAAATCGGGATAAACTTCCCCGTATATTGAGTATTATCCGAAAAGCAATTATGCTGTGCTTTAATAATAATGTTTTCAAGCGTTCCAGGCTTTATTATTTCAGATAGCATACTATAAAGCTTACCCTTCTTTTTTATATCGCCCATTAAAACAGCCATTCTTCCACCTTTTTCAAGAGCAGTATATTGCTTAAGCATTGCATAATTCATCATTTCCACGAATTTTTCCCATTCAGGAACACGGGACAAATCAAGTGCTCTTGGGTCGTAGCCATACTTATTTTGCACGTCAATCGCTTTATACATAACGTCGGAATACTTAATAATATCCCAATACGGTGGATGCCAGAAAATAAATTCAGGTCGTTCTTTAATATCACAGTTCATAATATCAAATCCACTGTGCAAATCGTAAATATGACTGCGAATACCCATCTTTTCAGCCGCTGCTTTTGTAGTTCCGCTTCCACACATATAATCGCAGATTTCAGTGGGCTTAAAAAAGCCCACCAAATCTTCAATCAATTTCGGGGAACAGTTTCCTCTATACTGATTATTACCACCTTCACCACGTTCGGGATACGAAACAATGGAAGTTAAAATTCTATTTTCCATATCATTAACACGTCCCCTCCACACTGTGGCATTCTATGTCATAATCTGAATCGGAAATAATTTTTATGTATTTCCTATAAAGACTTGAAAGCCGTTCAGGTGTCATAAAACAATCAACTGGTGTCATGTTCCAAGGATATCTTGACTCATATAAAAGATAAGTTCTATTATTTAAGTCTTCACAAGCAGTTAAATCAACCCCCTCCAACTCAAAAATCACTTCTTTCAATAATGTTGGTAAACCAAGATTTTCTTCGTCGAATTCATAATAATCTTCAAGTTTTGGTTTGTTGATATTTTCTTCCTTAAACCATTTTAGAATTTTCGACTCAAGAACAGGCGCCATACCAATCAACTGTTCTAACCTATCAAGCGAGACATCCCCCAATTGGGAAAGGTCCACACCAAAGCCATAGATATGATAAGTTTCTGTC
>JAGASB010000028.1 GCA_017621955.1 Clostridia bacterium
GATGACGGTGCAGTTATTGAAGAACCCGTTGATATTGTCAACGACAAGGATAACGAAGATGCAGTTATAGCGCTTATGAGTTTAGGGTTTACTAAAACAGAGTGCGTAAAGGCGGTTAAACAAGCAAAAGAAAACGGTATGCAAACCATAGAACAACTCATTTCATACGCAATAAAGAATATTAAGTAGGGAATTATGGAAGAAGAAAGATTAGTTACAAGTACGATAAACCAAGTCGATACGGATATAGAAAACGTGTTGCGCCCCAAGTCAATGGATGGTTACGTTGGACAAGACAAGGTGAAAGACAATCTTGCCGTCAGTATTGCTGCTGCAAAAATGCGTGAAGATGCACTTGACCACGTTTTGCTTTACGGACCTGCGGGTTTAGGTAAAACAACACTTGCGCATATAATAGCGCACGAACTTGGCACTCAACTTAAAATAACAAGCGGTCCTGCCATAGAGCGTGCAGGAGACCTTGCTGCAATACTTACAAACCTTAATGAAAGGGACGTTTTGTTTATTGATGAAATTCACCGTCTAAACCACAACGTTGAAGAAATTTTATATCCTGCAATGGAAGACTTTACGCTTGACTTTATAATAGGTAAAGGTCCGTCGGCAAAGAACGTTCAACTTCCGTTACCTAAGTTTACGCTTATCGGTGCAACAACAAAGGCGGGAATGCTTTCATCGCCACTGCGTGATAGATTTGGTATGCTTTGCAGGTTGGAAACTTATTCGGATACTGAACTTACTGAAATCGTTGAACGTGCGGCAACAATGCTTGGGCTTACGATAGAACATCGTGCTGCCGAAGAAGTGGCAAAAAGAAGCCGTGGAACGCCAAGAATTGCAAATAGATTGCTACGCCGTGTTCGTGACTATTCTATCGTTAAAGGACACGATACGCTTATGTTAAGCGATGCGCAAAGCGCACTTAAAATGCTTGAAATAGATGAACTAGGACTAGACGCAATCGACGTTAAGCTTCTTAAATCAATGGCTGAGAAATTTGGCGGTGGGCCTTGCGGTCTTGACACGCTTGCCGCAACAATAAACGAAGACGCAAACACTATTGAAGACGTTTATGAACCATATTTATTGCAGTTAGGTTTTATTGCTCGCACACCCCGTGGGAGAGTGCTTCTTAAACGTGGATACGACCATATAGGAATGAAAATGCCCGAAGGAAAGGCGGAACAGTTTGCACTGTTTGAACATAACGATGAAAACAAGTGATTTTTACTACGATTTACCAAAAGAATTGATTGCTCAAACGCCCGTTTATCCACGGGATACTTCTCGCTTGATGGTGTATGATAGAAAGACCGATAAGGTCTTGCATAAGCATTTTTACGATATAAAAGAGTTCTTGAAAAAGGGCGACGTGCTTGTAAGAAACAATACCCGTGTTTTGCCCGCAAGAATGTTTGCTTATACGCCAAACGGTGCAAAGGTAGAAGTATTGTTACTTAAAAGGTTTAACCTAAACGAATGGGAAGTTTTAGTTAAGCCTGGCAAGAAAGCAAAACCGGGCGCAAAACTTGTGTTTAACGCTGAACTTAGTTTAGAAGTTTTAAGCACGGTAGAAGAAACGGGTAGTCGTATCGTAAGGTTTAATTACGACGGAGTGTTTGAAGATATAATTTCACGCATAGGCGAAATGCCATTACCACCGTATATTACTGAAAAATTAAGCGACCAAGAAAGATATCAAACGGTATACGCTAAGGTTGACGGGTCGGCGGCGGCACCAACTGCCGGACTGCACTTTACCGATAGCCTTATAAGCGAACTTGAACAAATGGGCGTTGAAATTGTAGACGTACTTCTTCACGTTGGACTTGGAACTTTCCGTCCCGTAAAGACTGATGATATTTTGTCGCACCACATGCACTCAGAGTATTACGAAATTAGCGAAGTGGCGGCGGAAAAAATCAACAAGGCTAAAAGCGAAGGAAGAAGAATTATTGCCGTTGGAACTACTAGCGTTCGCACGTTAGAAAGCGCTGCTGATGAAAAAGGATACGTTAAGCCCGTAAAGGCTAATACTGAAATCTTTATTTATCCGTCTTATAAATTCAAGTGTGTGGATTCATTGATAACAAACTTCCACTTACCCGAATCCACTTTAATTATGCTTGTTTCGGCTCTATCTTCAAGGGAAAAGACACTTGAACTTTACAAACTTGCAGTGGAAGAAAGGTATCGTTTCTTTTCTTTCGGCGACGCTTGTTTGATTTTATAAACGTCGTGTGGCGTCGTTTACTGTCTTGCGAAAAAGACTTCGACAAATAGACAAACAAATATATTATATAAATTATTATGGAAAAATTTTATTACGAACTTATAAAACAAGATAGCAAAACGGGTGCTAGGGCGGGGATATTGCATACTCCGCACGGCGATATTGAAACCCCTACTTTTATGCCTGTGGGAACGCAAGCAAGCGTTAAGGGTGTAACACCCCGTGATTTAAAAGAAACAAAATCACAAATAATTCTTGCTAACACTTATCATCTTTATATGCGCCCTGGTGATGAGATTGTAAAAAAAGCAGGTGGCTTGCATAAGTTTATGGCGTGGGATAAGCCTATTCTTACCGACAGTGGTGGGTTTCAGGTTTTTTCGCTTGCTAAACTTAATAAGATTAAAGACGACGGTGTGTATTTTAACTCACACGTTGACGGCAGTTTGCATTTTATTACGCCTGAAAAGGCTATTCAAATTGAAAACAATCTTGGCGCTGATATAATTATGGCGTTTGACCAGTGTTCACCTTACGGTGCTGATTACGCCGATAGTAAGATTGCAATGGAAAGAACGCTAAAATGGCTTGATAGGTGTTATAACTACCATAAAAACGACAATCAAGCTCTTTTTCCGATAGTTCAAGGTAATATGTTTAAGGATTTAAGGGCTATAAGCTTAAAAGAAACTATTCCTTATGCAAAGTACGGTATTGCAATCGGTGGACTTTCGGTCGGTGAACCAAAACCGCTTATGTACGATATTATGGACAGTATGTATGAAAACTACCCAACACATATTCCAAGGTATTTAATGGGCGTGGGTAGTCCCGATTGCTTGGTTGAAGGTGTTAAGCGTGGTATTGATATGTTTGACTGCGTACTTGCAACAAGGGTGGGCAGAAACGGAACGGCACTTACCGAAACGGGCAAGGTTGTAGTTAGAAACGGCGCATATAGAGAAGACTTTACACCGCTTGACGAAAACTGCGACTGTTACGCTTGCAAAAATTATACCAAAGCATATCTTCGCCACATGATAAACGTTGGCGAAATGATGGGCGGTATGATGATAAGCTTGCATAACATATCATATCTCAATAGGCTTATGAGAAATATTAGGAACGCTATACTACAAGATTCGTTTACGGAGTTTAGACAAGAGTTTTACGCAAAAACAAAAGACACTTATCCTAAGATATAAGGCTCTATCACCTAAAATAAATTGACGTATTAAGTCGAATACGCAAAATTTTACCTAAAAACGCTTGATTTATATTCGTAAATAATTTACAATATAATAGTAAATAAATCAAAAATTAAGGAGAATATATTATGTTACTTTTTAACTTACTTACAGACAAAACACCCGAAACACAACCAACGCCTTGGACAAGCTATCTTATAATGGGTCTTTTGGTCGTTGCTATTATCGGTCTTTTTGTTTGGTCATCAATTTCTAATAAGAAAAAACAAAAACAAGCACTTGATATGGTCAGTGCATTAAAAGTTGGCGATAGGGTTAAAACTATCGGTGGAATTTGCGGTTTCGTTGCAGAAATCAACGACGCTGAAAACACTTTCGTTTTAGAAACGGGTACTGAAAACAATAAGTCTTTCGTTAAATTCGATAAAGGCGCAATTTATCAAACCGCTCCTGCACAAGGCAACGCAGTTGCCGCAAAGGAAGAACCTAAGGCAGAAAAGAAAGACGATAAAGAAAGCAAATAATAATAAAATAATCATAGAATTTTTATCCCCCGCATACTTTTAATTAGAAAGTAGCGGGGGTTTTTTATGGTAAATGAAAACAGCGGTTTTGTAAAAAATATTGTTAAAGGCGTTTTAGGGGCGGTTATAGTTGCTCTTGTTGGTGTGCTTATATTCGCATTTATTATCAAGGTTGCTTGCCTAAACGGTGGGGTTATAAAGTCAGTAAATCAATTTATTAAAATACTTGCCGTGTTTTTAGGCTGTGCGTTTTCCGTGCGTGGAAAGGGTGGACTTATTAAGGGTGCGCTTATCGGTATGATTTCAATGTCGGTCGTGTATCTTTTGTTCGCACTGTTCGGTAGTAAAATAACGTTTGGCGCAGGCTTTATCCTTGATATAATTTTTGGGTTTATCGCTGGCGCAATATCAGGCATAATAACAGTAAACGTAAAAAAATAAAACAAAGTAACGCACCCGACGGTAAGCTGCCGTCGGGTGTAAACTTTTAAATTGCATATTTATTGAAATTAAATTTTGAGTAAAAAAAACTCCTACTGAGAAAAAGTTCTCCGTAGGAGTTTTCATTGTATAGTAAACCACCTGCTATGCGGGTGGTGGGAAAAGCCTATGGCTATGGACATAAAAAATCTCCTGTGATAAAATGAAAGTGGTGACCAACCGCAATCAAATAAATCAAAGGAGATTACCCAAATGGATGAATTAAGTTTAACACATTGCAAGTACGAATGAAAGTACCATATAGTATTTGCTCCAAAATTTCGGAGACAAATAATATATGGTATGAAATACAAATATGGGAATAGGCATTTCTAGTGCAAGGGGTATTATGTAAGTACTATGGGCAGGAATGAGATGAAGATAAAGGAATATATACAAAATCAATTACAAGAAGACCTTGAACAAGACCAAATAAATATGAAAGAGTATATAGATCCGTTTCTTGAAGATGATGATAAAAAAGGCAAAAAATAAGGCTACTTAAGCAGTAGCCTGAAAACGATTGCGGTTAGCATACTATTCAAGTGCGAATAGCGCTGCCAGTACCATGCCCTTATAGGGCTAGTGCATACCACCACTTTAAGTGGTGGTTTTGATTTTATTATAGGTTAGTTTTTAACGATAAAATTATTTAAGACAAATTGAACGGCGTGTTCATTGTTCGAACAAATAACTTTGTCACAAAAAGACTTTAATTGGTCAGTAGCGTTAGAAACTGCCAGGCGATTGCCAGCAACGTTCATCATTGGTATATCATTTCCACTATCGCCAATTGCCATAACTTGTTCTTTTTTAATGTTTAACAAGTTTACTAAATTTTCGACACCCGATCCTTTGCCAGCGTTTTTACTAATTATTTCAAAATTAAATTCAGAAGCTTCAACAAAGATTATATTTTCTATTTGAGAAAGTTCTTTCTTAACTGCTTCCTTGTCATTTAAATCGTGAAAAAAGGCAGAGATCACTTCGATATCAGTTAATTGATGTTTCCAAAAAGAAAAATCTTTAATTTGTGTAGCGTAATTTTTCATTACGTCCTGATGAGAAGATATAACGTTGTAAAAATCGATAAAAAAGTCATCAGTTGAGCCTAATTTAATATAACAGTTACCGCTTTGTCTAATAGTCAATAGATTATTAAACTTTGCTAAAATATTAAAAATTTTCACAGCAGTATCGTTTGATATGCAATTTTTTATGGTGGTTTTAGTAACCTTATCAAAAACGACCGAGCCGTTTGAATAAATGATGTATCTTATATCTGGATTATCGATTACAGAAAGAGGAATTTCTGACAGACTTCTTCCAGTGCATGGGGTGAAAAATATATTTTTCTTATTTAATTCATTTATGGCACGCTTGTTTTCCACACTCAGTTCGTTATCATCATTAAGCAGTGTTCCATCCAAGTCCACAGCAATTAATTTAATATTTTGCATTATATTCACCATTAAATAAAATTATTAATATAAGTATATCATCATTTTATAATAAATCCAACATTATAAATATTTTTAAAAAAAGTGAACAAACTCATCTTCCTTTCTAGGTTCGGATATGTTCACGTTTGGCGGAGAGGAGAGGGGATTCCCCTTTTAGGGGAAACGTCGCTTGCGACAAAAGGGTAGCCGTCCCACGCTAGTGGAGCGAACCGTAGGCGAGAAGACTCGACACGAAGACACGACAAAAAAGACACCGCTTTTAGCAGTGCCTCGTTGTGGCGGAGAGGAGAGGATTCGAACCTCCGATAGGTTTCCCTATACACGCTTTCCAAGCGTGCACATTAGACCACTCTGACACCTCTCCGTCCTTTAAGTCTTGTATATTTTAATATATTTTTAAAGTAATTGCAACAAAAAACAATAGCAAACGAAAAATATTTTTATAAACGTAGTAATTTGAATTATAAACATTATTATAAAATTGACGTTTATATATACGCAATTTATTTTAACACTATATATTGTGTTTAGTTTTGGCGTGTGTTGTAGTGTTTATAGGTGTTAATAGAAGTAAAATTTTAATTTAGTAGCATAAAAATAGAATAAAACGTGCTTTCTTTGAATAAAATTCACTTTTTATTGATTTTTTATCAAACCACAAGATATTGTGTTTTTTATAAAATATTTTTACAAAATGTTGTGATAAACCATTGACAAGATACTGTTTGATGTGTTATATTAGATATGCTCACCATTAAAAATAGAAATTGCGGAGGAAAGAAAATGTTTCAAGTTAAGAAAAGGGACGGAAAATTAGTTGAATTTGATATGTCAAAGATAACGACGGCGTTATCAAAAGCGTTCAATGCTTGCCAGTTAGATTACACGGCAGATATTTTGAACACTCTTTCTTTGAAAGTTACAGCAGACTTTTCAAAGAAGATTAAAGACGGCGTAATCAACGTGGAAGACGTTCAAGACAGTGTTGAAGTTGTATTAATTCAAACGGGTTACGTTGACGTTGCAAAGAGATATATTTTATATCGTAAACAACGTGAAAAAGTTCGTAACATCAGTGCTACGATGGTTGATTACAAAAAGGTGGTTGACGATTACTTAAAGGTTGCTGACTGGTGTGTTAAAGAAAACTCTACCGTAACGTATTCGGTAGGTGGTCTTATTCTTTCAAACAGCGGTGCAGTTACCGCAAACTATTGGTTATCAGAAGTTTATGATGAGGAAATTGGCGAAGCGCATAGGAACGCTGACATTCACATTCACGACCTTTCAATGCTCACGGGTTACTGTGCAGGTTGGTCTCTTCGTCAGCTCATAAAAGAAGGCTTGGGTGGTGTAACCGGTAAGATTACCTCTTCACCCGCAGGTCACCTTTCAACGCTTTGTAACCAAATGGTAAACTTCCTTGGTATAATGCAGAACGAATGGGCAGGTGCGCAAGCATTCTCATCGTTCGACACATATCTTGCACCGTTCGTAAAGGTGGACGGACTTACTTATAAAGAAGTTAAACAGTGCATACAGTCCTTTATCTACGGCGTAAATACTCCGTCTAGATGGGGTACTCAGTCACCATTTACTAACATCACGCTTGACTGGGTTGTTCCTAACGACCTTGCTGAAATGAACGCAATCGTCGGCGGAAAGGAAATGGATTTCAAGTATAAAGATTGCGTTGAAGAAATGGCTATGGTAAACAAAGCGTTTATCGAAATTATGATTGAAGGCGACGCAAACGGTAGGGGATTCCAATATCCTATTCCGACCTATTCAATCACAAGCGACTTTGACTGGTCTGAAACTGAAAACAACAAGTTGTTGTTTGAAATGACTGCTAAATACGGCACACCATATTTCTCTAACTATATCAATAGTGATATGGAACCAAGTGACGTTCGTTCAATGTGCTGTCGTTTAAGGCTTGACCTTAGAGAACTCCGTAAAAAATCAGGTGGATTTTTCGGTAGTGGTGAATCGACCGGTTCTATCGGTGTTGTTACTATAAATATGCCAAGAATTGCATATTTATCTAATACGGAAGCGGAATTCTATGACAGATTAAAGAAAATGATGGACATTTCTGCTCGTTCATTAAAGGTAAAGAGAGATACCGTTACCAAACTTTTGGAAGCAGGACTTTATCCTTACACCAAGAGATACTTGGGAACGTTCAATAACCACTTCTCGACAATCGGTCTTGTTGGTATGAACGAAGCGTGCTTAAACGCTAAGTGGATTAAAAAAGATTTAACTAACGCAGAAGCACAGAACTTCACAAAAGACGTTCTAAACTTTATGAGAAATAAACTTTCTGACTATCAAGAACTCTACGGTGACCTTTACAACTTAGAAGCAACTCCCGCAGAATCAACGTCATTCCGTTTGGCTAAACACGATAGGAAGAGATATCCCGATATTATCACTGCTTCGGACAATGATAACGCACCGTACTATACCAACAGTTCACACTTACCCGTTGGCTATACGGACGATATCTTCTCTGCACTTGATATTCAAGACGAATTGCAAACACTATACACGTCAGGTACTGTTTTCCACGCATTCTTGGGTCAAAAACTTCCTGATTGGAAAGCAGCTGCTAACCTTGTTAGAAAGATTGCTGAAAATTACAAGCTTCCATATTATACAATGTCTCCGACCTATTCGGTATGTGCTGACCACGGCTACATTGCTGGTGAAGTTTACGAATGCCCGACTTGTGGAAAGAAGACCGAAGTATATTCAAGAATTACCGGTTACTATCGTCCTATCCAAAACTGGAACGATGGTAAGAGAAAGGAATTTGAAGATAGAAAAGAATATAATATCGAAAGTTCTAAATTTACTGCAAAAGAAAACGCTTGTGAATGCAAAAAGGACGACGCACCAAAGGCAGAACTTAACGGTGCTGTGCTCTTTACAAGAAATGGTTGTCCTAACTGTAAAACAGCTAAGTTAATGCTTGATAAAAAAGGTGTTATCTATACTGTAATCAATGCGGAAGAAGATAAGGAAACAACGTTAAAGTTTGGCGTGAAGAAAGCACCAACGCTTCTTGTACCAGAAGGTAGTGGCTTTAAGGCTTACGACAACGCAAGCGAAATAAGAAAGTATATTGAGAGTTTGAATTAATTATGTATGACGTAATAGTTATAGGCGCAGGCGCGGCAGGCATGACCTCCGCGCTATACGCTTTAAGGAACAATAAATCCGTATTAGTATTAGAAAGCGAAAGTCTTGGCGGTCAAATTGCTATGTCCCCAAGATTAGAAAATTATCCGTCAATAAAAGAAATCAGCGGTGAAGGGTTCGCAGACAATCTTTTTGACCAAATTACTTCACTTGGTGCCGAAGTTGAGATTGAAAAAGTTGTTGGCGTTGAAAAACTTGGCGAAGGCAACTTTAAAGTTAAGACCGAATATAACGAATATGACTCTAAGTCGGTTATAATAGCAACGGGTGTTAAGCATAAACATTTAAGAACTAAGTCTGATAGGGAAGACTTGGTTGGAAAAGGCGTTTATTATTGCGCTATTTGCGACGGACCTTTTTATAAAGGCAAGGAAGTTGCTGTAATCGGTGATGCTAACACTGCACTTCAATACAGTTTATTGCTTTCAAGTTATTGTAAAAAGGTGTATATTTATACTTTGTTTGATAAATTCTTTGGGGATAAAGCTCACGTTAAAGCTTTGCTTGCAAAAGACAATATCGAATGGCGACCAAATACTAGTGTTACTGATTTTATAGGTGAAGACGAACTTACTGCGTTTGAATACAAAGACGCTGACGGTAATATTAAAACGCACGAAATCCCAGCAGTATTCGTTGCTATCGGTCAAATTCCCGATAATAAAGCGTTTACTAACGTTGTTGAACTTGATTCAATGGGATATATTATAGCA
>JAGASB010000029.1 GCA_017621955.1 Clostridia bacterium
AAAAAGAACTATTAGCTGTTTCAGAAGAAAAAGAAAAAATAATAAAACAGCGTGAAAAAATTTATATAAACGCAAAACAAGAAACAAAAAGAATTGTTGCCGATAAACTTTCCGAAGCAGAAGAAATCATAGACGAGCTTAAACGTATTCTTAAAACGGCAGGACTTGAAAGTAGGGAAGTATTTAGGGCAAGCGAACTTAAAAATAGATTAAAAAATAGCAAATATCTTGATGCGGATATCGACAATAGTCCTATTGAACTTAAAAAAGTAAAGGATAACGAATTGATTGTTGGAAACAAGGTGTTTGTTAAGTCAATTTCTGCTTATGCAAAGGTTGTTTCTGTCAGACATAATAAGAAAGAGGCAGAAGTTCTAATAGGTGATATTAAAACAGTAGTTAAATTTTCTGACTTATACAATTCTGAAAAGGATGCCGCAAAAGTTGATAACGTTAAAATTTATAAGAACACCAAAGGGGACTTACCTAAAATTGAAATAAACGTTGTTGGCAAAACCTCACTTGAAGCGCTTATGGAAGTTCAAAATTTTATTGACCAAGCTATTATGCACGGCCTTGAAGAAGTTAAGGTTATTCACGGTGTTGGCGAAGGAATCTTATTAAAAACTATTCGTGAATATTTAAAAACAGATAAAAACGTGCTTGAATTTAGGCGTGGCAAATATGGTGAGGGTGAAAACGGCGTTACTATTATTAAGTTAAAATAATTGTCTTTTTTACTAATATGTGATAAAATATCAATATAGGAGATATATGATGGAACTTTTTTATGAAGAGTCTGCCGTGGTTAATAACGAAAAGTCGGCAAGTACAAAATACAACGTATTTAAAATAATATCAATAATTTCATACGTTTTATGCGCTTTGTGGTTTATGCTTGTATTTATTGCGTTTGATTGGGGTTCGGGTAACACAATACTAAATATTGTATTCGTTCTTGTTCCACTTGCAATGTTTTTTGTTTCGGGGTTAATTTTTAGCAAGTTTAAAAACAAAATGTACGTTGACTATGATTATACATTAGTAAGTGGCTCTATAAGAGTATCAAAAGTAATCAAAAACATTAAAAGAAAATTTGTAGTTAAGTTTGACGCATCAAACATTGAAAAAATTGGAACGTATGGTAGTGGCACGTTTGAAAAGTATGATAAGATGCCCGGCACAACAAAACTTACGCTAACGTCAAATTATACCGCTACGGACAACAAGAAATTTTATTATATAGTAGCAGTTATTAATGGTGATAGAACATTAATGATATTTGAATGTACTGAATTGTTTATAGTTAATATTCTTAAATTTAGCAATAAAACGGTTCTTGAAGAGGAGTTTTCTAAAAAATAATGCTTTATTTTGATAATGCGGCAACGACTGCTCCGTCACTTATGGCGATTGAAAAGGCGCAAAAATTCAACAGTGAATTATATTTTAACCCGTCTACTTTATATTCAGGCGGGTTAAATTGTGCACGTGAAATTAAACTTGCAAAAGAAAGTGTATTAAAAAATCTTGGTGCAACTAATAATGAAGTTATATTTACTTCTTGTGGGTCTGAAAGCGACAACCTTGCAATTTTTGGTTGTGTTAAACGTGGTGTATTCGTTACGGATAAGGGGGAACATTCTGCCGTTTATAAAAGTTTTCTTGAACTAAAAAATCGTGGACAAAAGATTGAGTTTGTCGATTTAAATAGCGATGGCTCTGTTAATGAAGAAAATCTTATATCAATTGTTAAAGAGCTTAACGCTGACTTTGTTTCTATCGTCCACGTTAATAATGAAACAGGTGCTATTAACGATGTCAACAGTATAGCAAATAAACTTAAAACTATAAATAAAAAGATTATTTTTCACGTTGACGGTGTTCAGGCGTATGGTAAAATTCCATATAAACTTTCTCAAAACATTGATTTTTATGCTATAAGCGCACACAAGATAAACGGCTTAAAAGGCGTTGGTGCTTTGATTAGAAAAAAAGGCGTGAACTTATCGCCGTTAATTTTTGGTGGCGGTCAAGAAAACGGACTGCGTAGTGGAACTGAAAACGTTTTTGGTATTAAAGTATTTCAATATGCAGGTGAGGAAAAATATTCTTGCTTATTAGATAACTTTTCGCATGTTAAACAACTTAAAAACGTTTTTATTGAACAATTAAACAAAGACATATTTACAATTATTTCAAGTGAAAATTCTTCGCCGTACGTTCTTTGCGTTTCTGCAAAAGGATTAAGAGGAGAGGTTGTAATGCACGCTCTTGAATCGCAAGGTCTAATTGTTGGCAACGGTTCAGCTTGTTCATCTAAAAATAGATTTAGTAGAGTTATTGAAGCTTGTGGATATGGTCGTGACGTACTTGACGGCGTAATCAGAATTAGTTTTTGTGCCCAAAATACGCTTAATGAATGTTATCAAGCGGTTGAAATAATTAATAAAACAGTAGAACAATTAAAAGGAATTTTAAAATAATGAAAAGTGCTATTATAATTAGATATTGCGAAATTCACCTTAAAGGCAAAAATAGAGGCTTTTTTGAAAAATTATTAAAAGAGAATATAAAACGTACGATTAAAGGAATTGATTGCACGTTTACGGCAATGCACAGTAGGTACTTAATAGAAGACTTTAATGAAAACGATTATGAATTAATTACTGAAAAACTACATAAAATCGCTGGGATACATACATATAGCAAAGCGCTTGTTGTTGAAAACGATTTTGAAAAAATCTTTGAAGCTTCAAAAGAGTTGTGTCAAGATAAAACAGGCACTTTTAAGGTAATTACAAATAGGGCTGATAAAACGTTTACGCCTAGTTCTATGGAAACATCAATGCTTATAGGCGGTAAATTGTTAGAAGTTTACGCTCCTAAAATATCAGTTGATGTAAAAAATCCAGATTTTTCGATAAACATTGATATTCGTGAAGACGGCAAGACTTTTGTTTATACAGACGTTGTTCACTGTTTAAGCGGTATGCCTGTTGGCTCTGCTGGAAAAGGTTTACTATTGATTTCTGGTGGAATTGATAGTCCTGTTGCTGGATATATGACTGCAAAACGTGGAATGAAACTTGATTGCTTACACTTCCACAGTTTCCCTTATACGGGCGAAGCTGCAAAAGAAAAGGTTATTGAACTTGCTAAAAAAGTTGGAGAATATAACGGGGGGATAAATTTATACGTTGTATCGTTTACACATATTCAGGAAGCAATACATAAACACTGTCCAGAAGAATTCATGATTACGCTTATGCGTAGATTTATGATGCGAATTGCTGAGCGCCTTGCAAAACAACAAGGTGACCAAGCAATTATTACAGGGGAAAGCCTTGGGCAAGTTGCAAGCCAAACGATTGAAAGCATAACTTCATCAAATTCAGTTGTAACCATGCCCGTCTTGCGTCCATTAATAGCGTTCGACAAACTTGATATTATTGAAATATCTAAAAAGATTGATACTTATGAAACGTCAATTTTACCGTATGAAGATTGTTGTACGGTATTTCTACCCAAATTCCCTGCAATTAAGCCTAACTTGGAAAGGGTAAAGCGTGCTGAAAGTGAGCTTGACGTAGAAGCGTTAATTAACGAAGCGTTTGAAAAAGTAGAAAAATACGTTCTATAATAAAATTTAGATTATTCTAAATCGTTATTCCACCAATCGTCGCCGAACTGTACGTTCGGCGTTTTTATTTTATCTAAATATATTTCCTTGCCGAAATATTCCTTTTGGTCATATATATAATAGGGCACAACACTGTATTGATATATATTATTTGGCTCAATTTCTTTATCTATGAAATTATTTGTTTTTGAAAATTTAGTATCAAACACTGCTTTTTTTATACCATCAGCATCTTTATAAATACGCACATCAATAGATTGTGTCTGACATAATAATATATTGATTTCATTGTGTTTTACTGTTATTTTTGGCATTTTAATATTTGGATAGGTAAAACGATTTGATTGTTCAATATTTGAATTGGATTTTTTCATCAACACCTTTAACTTGTATCTTTCAGGGGCAATATTATCGGCTAAAAGTATTTTGTGTTCGTCGTCATAACTTATTTTATCAATAAATACTTCTTGGGTGTTTTCACTTAATTTTATTTGGTTGGGTTTAGGTTTATTTTTATAATATTCGCTCCAAATTTGTGCTGATATAATTGACGGAACACTACCACCTGTTATATTGTTATCAAGTAAATTTTCGCTTTTATTACCAAACCAAGTTCCTAAAACGTACTCTGACGTGTAAGATATTGTGTAGGCATCAGTGTTTCCATTTTTATTTCCAACAGTTCCCGTCTTTGCATAAATAGGAAAGTCGTTAAAAGAGAGTTTTTTTGCTGTTCCGTCTATAACGGTATGGCGCATAATATCATTCATAATACTCATAGTATCTTCGCCAAAAACTTTTATGTTTTTTGTACGGTTTTGATAAATGATTTCGCCGTACTCATTTTCAATCTTATCAATAAAGCAATAGGGGGTGTAATACCCAAAATTGTTAAACACCGTATAAGCATTGACAACGTCAATTAGTGAAACACCATTTTCCGTTGCACCTAACGCTAAACATAGTGAATTATCATTATCACTTAAAGATAGGTTTAGCTTTTCTAAATAAGATTTTGCCTTTTCTATTCCCGTATAATTTAGTAATTTAACAGCACATACGTTCAAGCTTTTTGCAAGAGAATCTTTTACTGAAACATATCCGTAGTATTTATCGTTATAGTTCGAGGGGCAATATCCATTAAAATCGGTTTTCTCGTCAAGTAAAAGTGTAGCCGAATTAACCACGTCAAGCTCAATAGCTGGGGCGTATACTAAAAGTGGTTTTATAGTTGAACCAAACTGCCTTTTTTCATTTGCACAAGTTGAGTAATATGCGCACACGTTTCCGTGAGGCGATAACATTACTGCACTTTTATTCGCATCTATTTTATTGTCTTTAATATTATTTTCAACAATGCTTTGTGCCTCTTTGTCGAATTTAGTATATACTTTTAAATTTCTATTTTTGTATGGTGAACTTTCAATTAACGAATTTAGTTCTTTTCTTGCATAATAAAGAAAATCATATTGTATTTGCTCAGCATTTTCAGTATAAATTTTAATAGGTGTGTTTAAAAGATTATTATAACTTGTTTCATCAATATAGCCTTGCGAAAACATTTCTTTTAATACAATATTTCTTCTTGATGTGCATTTATCATAATCAGCCAAAGGCGAATAATTTGACGGTGCTTTTATTATACCTGCAAGTGTTGCACTTTCCCCGATAGTTAAGTCTTCAACAGATTTATTAAAGTAATGTAATGCTGCGCTTGTTATTCCATAACAATTATCACCAAAATATATAGTATTTAAGTATTTTTCTAAAATTTCGTCTTTACTGAAACGTTTTTCAAGCTCTAATGCAAGTTTAATTTCTACAAGTTTTCTTTTTATAGTCTTTTCGTTTGAAAGGTGAGTATTTTTAATCAACTGCTGACTTATAGTTGACGCACCTTCCTTAAAAGAGAAACTTTTAACGTTGTTTAATAAAGCACGACCAAGACCTTTATAGTCTATACCGTTGTGATAGTAAAATCTTTTATCTTCAATCGCAATAAACGCATTTTTAGTGTGCTCTGGAATTTTTACAAATTCAGAAATAGACTTTCCGTTTATTTCTTCTGTGATTAAGTCGTTATTTTTATCATAATAGCAAACCATTCTGTCCAGATTTATAAGTTTACTTTCGTCAAGTTTAACGTTAAAAGTAACAACGTTAAAAAATAAGACAAATCCGAGAACTACTATAAACATTGCCGATAAAATTAAAAAAACTATTTTCAACGAATTTTTCATATGTTTTTAGTATGTAAAAGTATAGACATATTATTCAAAAGTATAATTTATAAATTGACAATTTTTAAATAATAAGTTATTATATATAATATGGAAAATTCGACGAAAAAATATTTTATAACAACGTACGGCTGTCAAATGAACTTGCACGAATCGGAAAAAATTGCAGGAATCTTAAAAAGCCTAAATTATGACAAAGCAAATAGCGAAAAAGACGCAGATATAATAGTGTTCAATACTTGCTGTATTCGTGAAAATGCCGAAGATAGAGCAGAAGGAAATATCGGTGCGTTAAAACAGCTTAAAAAAGCCAACAAGAATTTGATTATAGCCGTTGGCGGTTGTATGACCCAACAAAAAGGCTATGCGCAAATTTTGCACGATAAGTTTCCTTTTATTGATATAATTTTCGGCACGCACAACCTTGAAAAATTCAAGGACCTTTTAACTAAAAAATTGTCTCAAAAGAAATCCTTAATTGCGATTGATGAAAAAGAGGGCGAAATAATTGAAGGAACGGAAAAAGCTCGTACAAGTTATCCAAATGCGTGGGTCAATATAACTTATGGTTGTAACAATTTTTGCACTTATTGCATTGTGCCTTACGTTCGTGGTCGTGAACGTAGTCGTCAAATGGAAAACATCATTGATGAATGCAGGGAACTTATTGAAAGTGGTTATAAGGAAATTACTCTTTTAGGTCAAAACGTAAACAGTTACGGCAACGATTTAGATGGTGTTGATTTTGCCACCTTGATAGATAAAATATCCGAAATTCCTGGTAAATTCCGTTTGCGTTTTATGACAAATCACCCCAAAGATTTGACCGAAAAATTAGTTGAATCAATAAGTAGAAGTGAAAAAACCGCTAAATCTATTCATTTGCCAATACAAGCAGGCTCAAACCGCATACTAAAACTTATGAATAGAAAATATACACGGGAAGATTACTTAAATAAAATAGAGATTTTGAGGAAGCATATTCCTGATATTGCAATTACTACCGACATTATGGTCGGCTTTCCAACCGAAACAAACGAAGATTATCTTAACACGTTAAACCTGGTTAAACAAGTAGAATTCGCAGGGGCTTTTACTTTCATTTATTCTAAACGAAAAGGTACGCCAGCAGCCACTATGGACGGGCAAGTTGATGAAAACGTTTCAAAAGAAAGAATAGTTGAATTGATTGACGTGCAAAATTCAATAAACAGAAAGCAGTCACTAAATTATCTTGATAAAACGATAGAAATTCTCTGCGAAGATTACGACGAAAAAAAGAATATGTATTTAGGCCGTGACACTTACGGTAGAATGGCATATTTTTGTGGCGACGATAGTATGATAGGTAATTTTGTTAATGTTAAAATTACTAAAACGGGCGGTATTTCTTTAATAGGGGAAATTGTAAAATAATAAATTAGAGAGGATAAAATGGCTCTTTCACCAATGATGCAACATTATTTGCAGACAAAAGAAAAATTAAAAGATTGCATAGTTTTTTATAGACTTGGCGATTTTTACGAAATGTTTTTTGACGATGCGATAAAAGCTTCGTCATTGTTAGATTTAACACTTACGGGCAGAGACTGTGGTCTAGAAGAACGTGCTCCAATGTGTGGTATTCCTTTTCACGCTGCCGATATGTATATATCAAAGCTTGTTTCGCTTGGTGAAAAAGTCGCTATTTGCGAACAATTAACTCAGCCAGGTGGTAAAGAACTTGTTAAAAGAGACGTTATTAAAATAGTTACAGCGGGCACGGTAACAAACAACGAACTTATTGATGATAAAAGTAATAATTTCTTGGCTTCTGTTTACATTAAAAACAACAAGTTTGCAATTTCGTGGGTAGATATTACCACAGGGGA
>JAGASB010000196.1 GCA_017621955.1 Clostridia bacterium
CTATTATAGATACCTTTGAAGAAGATATAATAGATGGCGAATATGACGTTGAAATTTATCTCGTGGATTTCTTTGATAATAAAACACTTTTGCTTGATGGATGTTATGTTATAGGAAATCCTGACAAGTTCTGTTTTGATGATTGTAGAATTGTATTAACCAAATTTAATAGACCTAACGTAGGTAAGGTAAAATTGCAAAATTCTTATATTGCTGATTTAAAATACTTGAGAGAAGAAACTATCGGTAGCGTATATTCGGGTGTTTTAATCGATAAGAGAATGAAATATGACGTGGAAGTATATAAAAAGGACGAGCGCTCGTTAAAATTCTACTTCGTTAAAGGTGAAGACTTATTACCTATAGGCTTTGATTTAACGAAAAATGCTTTCACACAATCAACTATTGACGATAAGAATATTATTTCTTGTACGTCTTGCTACTATGATGTTGAGGAGATTTAAAAATGTTTAATCCGGCTGATGCTTCAAATAGAATAAAAGAAGAATTTATTGATTATATCTCTACGTCGTTTTCTGTTGCCGACCAAGAATACGATAAACTATTCAAGGAAAAATTAAATCAACACGGTGTAATTTCAAGAGGACCCCTTGTTGATATAAAGGATATTTTTAGAAGTGGAAAAACTTTGGCTACCTTGTGCGCCGATAACGTTTTGTCTCCACTCTTTCACGAAATAGAAAAAAATAAGCCTATTGGGGATAAATATAAACATAAATTCCCCGTTAATAGACCACTGTATTTGCATCAAGAAAAAGCAGTAAACGTAATTACTACCAATAAGAAAAATGCAGTAGTTACAACCGGTACGGGTTCAGGTAAAACGGAATGTTTCTTAATTCCTGTTATTAATGAATTATTAACAAAGGCGAAAAAGTATTATTCCTTTGCTTTAATGTAAAATTAAAAGAGTATTTAGAAAAGACTTATGCCTACGAGAACGTTGATTACTATACCATTGACAAGTTTGCTTGTAAAATGTGCCATTCTATCGAGCCAAACTATGATGATTTGGAAAACGAATTAATTCGTTTGGCTGTTGACGGTGGTTTCCCTTATTTACATATCATAATAGATGAAGGACAAGATTTTGGACAAGCAAGAATGAAAAGTGAAGAAATTTTCTCCACTTTAGAAGAAATAGTCTTGTCTACTGAGACAGGAACTTTCTATGTGTTCTACGACAAATTGCAGTTGGTTCAAAGTTTCAATGTGCCAAAGTTTATCGAAAATGCAGATTGCAGATTGACTTTGTATAAAAACTGTAGAAACACAAAGAAGATAGCCGAAACATCTTTTAAACCTATAGGAAAAACGCCAAAACTTTTTGATTTTGCTATACCCGGTGTTCTCCCCGCAATCTCTTTTGTTTCGGAAGAAGATATTAAAGAGCGCATTGATTTAATTATAAAACAAGCAAATGCCAACGGCATTAAAGATATTCAAATTTTAAGTTGTGTGCCTAGTGGCGAAAGTATGTTACAGAGTTATCTTGAAAATGATTTTTATAACGATAAAGGGCAAAGAATACCATTTACTACTTGTAGAAAATTTAAAGGCTTAGAGGCAGATAAGATAATTCTTGTGGATGTTAATAAAAATGCAATTATGGATAACAATAAGTTATTCTACGTTGGTTCGTCAAGAGCAAGGTTTGAGTTAAGCATTTTGGCAACACTTTCTGATAGTGATTGTATTGAAATCTTACAAAGTCTTAACTCTATTGTCAAGAAAAACAATCCAAAATTAACACTTTCAAAAGTACTAGGTTGTAAAAATAATTAAAAAAACTTTCAAAAAGCGCCGACATGTCCGTATTTTTTGACAGGTCGGCGTTGACTTTACCAAAATTATATAGTATAATAGTACCACAAAGCGAACATATGTTCTTATTTTACTGTCAAATGAGATGTTTGCTTTAATTAAATATCGGGCAAAGGATTCCGTTGAATGCCAATGCTAACGTTCGCTAAAGAGTTGAAATTGACTGAAGCCGTATAAAGACGTTTATACGAAACTGCGAATCATTAAGAATTCAGCGAGCAGGTGTTACTCACTTAAAGTGGGTTTTATCTGCTCGCCTTTTTTTATCCCCTGCGCCCGAAATAACTATAAGGAGAAGATTATGAATAGAACAAGAGACGAACCTATATAACCCACTTGGTGCGGTGCGCAATCTCAAAAAAAGTAAGCAGGTTAAGAAAACCGCACCAAATGGCAATTTCCCGCTTTTTGCAAGCAGGTAAAGAGAATTGCCAATTTGTGCAATTTTGACTTACTTAAACAATCGGGAAACCCGATTTTATTCTTCTACCGAAATTAAAAATTTTATCTCAAAACAGCTTGACTATTCCGTGTTAATACGATACAATATTTTTACTAACGTATAAAGGAGAAACAAGAAATGAGACAACCGAGAGCGGTAACAGACAAAAGGTATGAAGAGAAACACAAGGAAGAAAGAAAAGCGAAAAGCTTAGTTTGGGGAACGAGTGTTCCGAGACAGTTTGCGGAAGAAATAAACGAATTTCTCTCTCAATACGGTTTTACGAAAGTACAACTAATCGAAGCTGGATATAAAGCATTGCTTGACGAAGCCGCTGAAAAAGATTTAGGTTTAGCGAAAATTATGGACGGCTACGATGACTTCTTTGAAAGTGAAAAGAAATAACGTTCTCTAATATCTTTCTTCCTTATAGGACGAGTATCAATAACTGAAAGGCTACTCGACTTTCACATAAGGAGGATTATTATAGAAGAAAAAAGGAAGAACAACGATGAATTACAATTCGCAACGGGTAGAGTTTATCACCATTGCGATAAATACTTGAATTGCGTAAGAACCCGTGAGATTAAAATTGGGAACACAACTTACTGCATTATTTCAAGCCAAAAACCAAGCGCCAAGAGTTCGGCGTTTGATATAGCAAAAAGGTTAATCACTAACCAAGCGGAAAGTTTGGTAAATGACGAGCCTATCACAACAGAATCGCTTGAAGATTGCAATTCGGGAGGTAAAAAACAATGAATTTGCAATCGAATAGAAAAATAAAACATTTAGAACAGCAGTACACAGCCCTTTATTGTCGTTTGAGTTCAGACGATGACCTTGAGGGCGATAGCAACAGTATCAAAAATCAAAAGTTATTGCTTTCGGACTATGCGAAAGAAAATAAGTTTAGGAATACTCGTTTTTACATAGACGACGGTTTTAGCGGTAGTAATTTTGAACGCCCTGCGTTTAAGAGATTATTAAATGACGTGGAAAACGGCGAAATTTCAACCGTAATCGTAAAAGATATGTCAAGATTTGGGCGTGACCATATTCTCGTGGGATATTACACCAAGTATTATTTCCCCGATGCAGACGTAAGGTTTATAGCAATCTTCGACCAAATGGATACGGAAACTAA
>JAGASB010000197.1 GCA_017621955.1 Clostridia bacterium
TTGAAAGCGCGAGCGCAGCACCCAACAAGAATAAGGTTGCAAAGATAACCAAGGCGCAAATTGAAGAAATAGCAAAACTCAAGATGCCTGATTTAAACGCAAATACCCTAGAAAGTGCAATGAGCATGATTGCAGGTACTGCTAGAAGCATGGGCGTTGAAGTCGTAGATTAAGAACATAGTATTAAGTGGGAGGGATTTTATCCCGAACGTACCACGGGAGGTAAATTTAAATGAAACACGGAAAAAAATATATTGATAGTGTTAAAACTATCGAATCAACAAAGCTTTACGAAGCAGATGAAGCTATAAAGCTAGTTATTGATACCGCAAAGGCAAAGTTTGATGAAACTGTTGAACTTCACGTTCGCTTAGGCGTAGACCCCAAACAAGCTGACCAACAGGTTAGAGGCGTTCTTGTTCTTCCCAACGGAACGGGCAAAAACGTTAGAGTTTTGGTTCTTGCAAAAGGTGACAAGGCTGACCAAGCAAAAGAAGCAGGCGCAGACTTTGTTGGTGCAGAAGAAATGATTCAAAAAATTCAGTCTGAAAACTGGTTTGATTACGACGTAATTATCACCACCCCCGATATGATGGGTTTGGTTGGTCGTATCGGTAAGGTTTTAGGTCCGAAAGGCTTGATGCCTAACCCTAAGTCAGGTACTGTTACTATGGACGTTGTTAAGGCAATTAAGGACACCAAAGCTGGTAAAGTTGAATACAGACTTGATAAGAACGCAATCATTCACTGTGCAATCGGTAAAAAGAGCTTCGGCGTAGAAAAAATCAAAGAAAACTACGACGCTCTTATGGAAGCAATCGTTAAGGCAAAACCTGCCGCTGCAAAAGGTCAATACGTAAAGAGCGTATCACGTGCAAGCACGATGGGCCCCGGTGTTAAAATTAATGCTAAAATTTAGTTGACAATATTAAATTTTAGTGTTATAATTTCAAAGTAAACTAAATAGCCCAAGACAGTAGGTTTTAACTTGTACTTGTTGCAAGACCCACCGAGGCGGTTTTATATAAGGCTTATTTTGTGCCCTTGTATGCCGTTTTGGTGTGCAAGGGTTTTTTCATTAAATTTAAGGAGGTAACAAAATGTCGGCAAATTTTGAAGCAAAGAAATTAGTTGTTGAAGACATTAAGGCAAAAATTCAGAATTCAAAATCAGTTGTGTTCGTTAAATTCAGCGGTCTTACCGTTGCAGAAGATACTGAACTTAGAAGAGAATTCAGAAAGAATAACGTAGAATACAAAGTTTTAAAGAACACTTTAATTCGCCGTGCTTTCAACGATATGGGTATTACCGATTTTGACGAAGATTTGAACGGCCCAACGTCAGTTGCTTTCGGCGCAGACGAAACGGCAGCATCAAAAGTTATCGTTGAAGCAGCTAAAAAGTATCAGGACAAGGTTTCTGTTAAGAGTGCTTTCGTTGACGGTGGTAAAGTTGACGTTGCAGGCGTACAAGCTCTTGCAGCTATGCCCAGCAAAGAAGAACTCATCGCAAAAATGCTTGGTTCGATGCAAGCTCCACTCACCAATTTCGTTGGTGTGCTTACTGCAATGCCACGTGGCTTAGTTGTTGCGCTTAACGCAATTGCAGAACAAAAAGCTCAATAATAGAGCAAAAAAACAAACAAAAAATTAAAAAATAAAAAAATTAAATTTAAATTAAAGGAATTAATGGAGGATACAAAAATGGCAGACATTCAAAAAATGATTGAAGAAGTAAAAGGTATGACGGTTTTAGAACTTAACGAACTCGTTAAGGCTTTGGAAGAAGAATTCGGCGTAAGCGCAGCTGCTCCCGTAGCTGTTGCTGCTGCTCCCGCTGCTGCGGCTGCTGCACCTGTTGAAGAAAAGACCGAATTCAAGGTTTCTATTAAAGAAATCGGCGACAAGAAAATTGACGTTATCAAAGCAGTTCGTGAATTCACCTCTTTGGGTCTTGGCGAAGCAAAAGCTCTCGTTGAAGCTAAGGGCGTTATTAAAGAAAGCGCAACCAAAGAAGAAGCTGACAAAATCATTGCTCGCTTCAAAGAAGTTGGTTGTACTGTTGTTGCTGAATAATTTTAGCAAAACACAAACACAAAACAAAAAAGCACTAGCGGTATTTCGTTTAAGAAGTACCGCTTTTGTATAAATAGGTGTTTTTATGGGATTAAAAATCGAAGATATTGACAAGAATTTTAAGGTCGCAGGGGGCTTGACGGCGATGGCATTAAAAGATTAGATGCTTCTAAGCCACCTTTTAGTTTGCACGGTTTGTTTTACGACAATGAAAAGGGTTTTATGAGAATCCCTAAGTCAGCAGTTGAAGGGTTAAAGATTGACCTTTGGCATCTTGCAAACGACGCTGCTGGCGGAAGAATTAAGTTTTCAACAGATTCGGACAAAATAGAAATTCGTGCGCATTATAAACGCTTTTTCGACGTGCCAAATCAACAGCGTATGGGGCATAGTTGATTTTCACTTATAGAAGAAACTTACGGCGTTTATAGACATATTTGTACGTTTGCCGCACCGTTTAACGCTGAAAACACCTTTGATAAATGGGCGTTTGACCCAACGGCTGACTGTACGATTAATCTTGTATCTTCACGGGAATTAAGTGGCGGAAAGATGCGTGACTACGTTTTATTTATGCCATCATACTGTGGCGTTCAGGACCTTACGTTAGGCTTTGACGAAAACGCAACCGTTTCAAGTGGTAGAGAATATAAAAAGGATAAAACCGTGCTTTACTACGGAAGTTCTATAACCCAAGGCGCTTGTGCGGGAAGACCCGACACTTCCTATCAAGGACATATAAGCAAGTGGACAAACACTGATTTTGTAAATATTGGACTTTCAGGCAATGCAAAAGGTCAAAAGCAAATGGCAGAGTTTTTAGCAAGCGTTGATTGTAACGTTTTCGTTTATGATTACGATTTTAATGAAAATTCTGCTGCTGAATTAAGAGAAAAACATTACGATTTCTATAAAGCGTATCGTTCAATACGCCCTAATACGCCTATAATATTTTTATCTAAGCCAAACTTAGATAGAGATAAGGAAGTGTATGAAAGGATAGATATTATAAAAGAAACAGTTAAAAAAGCAAAAGAATCGGGCGATAAGAAAGTGTATTTTATAAACGGCGAAACTATTTTGGGAAAGACCGTTTCAGAGCGTGAAGTTTGTTCAGTGGACGGTGTCCACCCCAACGATTTAGGTTTTTACCGTATGGCAAAAGCCATTAGAAAAATGCTCGCTAAAATTGACCGTGCATATAAATAATGCGTTTTTATTCGGTTTAACAATAAAAAAACAAATTTTGCCATAAAAATATTTTGTTTTATTAGCTAATGTGCAAATAAACATTGACAATAAAGCAAAAAACGGGTAAAATATATGTTAGATATTTATGACTTCTTTTCGGAGGGAATATGAAAAGATTAAAGAAACTTTTTGTCAGCTTTATGGCTGTTGTTATGATGTGTGTTTGCGCATTCAGTTTAACAGGTTGTATTGAAGACCTTAGAAAACTTGAATTAAACGTGCAAATTTATAACTATGACGAACAAGTTAGTGAAGAATACACTATGAGTATTGACCTTTACCGTCACCTTGCACCAAAGACCGTTGACGCAATCGTAACTTATGTAAACGACGGATATTATACTGATACGGTATTCTATAAACAAGACAGTTATAATTCTCAAATTATGATTGGCGACTTGGTTTATAAAAACGGTGCGTTAGACGCAAATGCAATTAAACCACAGATTAACGGTGAATTTGAAAAGGGCGGAACAATCGGTTCTAACCTTACAAGCAAAAAGGGTTCAATCGGACTTTGGAGAAGTTGGTTTGCACAAGACAACAGTTATAGCAACAATGCTAACGGTACGGATTCTGGTAGGGCAACTTGGTTTATTCCTACCGATACAATAAGTGCGTATACCGGTAATTTCTGTGTGTTTGGTCAGTTTGATACTACTGCAGAAAACAACAGCGAAACACTTACCGCACTAAATAAAGCGTTTGAAAATGCTAATAATTACGAAGAATACGTTATTTACTATACAGGTGAATATAACGACCAAACTCCCGATGCAGAAGATGGCTTTGGTTTAACTATGCACATCGTACAAAAAGATGAGTTTGATGAAGACGGTATTGACGGTCTTTTCAAGGCAGAAGATGCTCAACTCGTTTGCTATAATCATAAAACGGTTAAAGTTCCCGTAACTTCAAGCGGTGCAGTTGGCGCAAAGATTGTAAGTGCAAAAATTGCATAATTAGAAATATTAAGTTTACCCCGAAGCATATTCGCTTCGGGGTATTTTTATACTTTGTCAAAGTTTGTTATTTTTCTATTTGATAATGAAAAGGTAAAATATTCAACGTAATATGTGTTTGCTGTTTTTTGGTAAATAAGACCTATTTCAAAAGGCGACCTAAAAGACGGAGGAGGCATAACACCTATAAACTGACCAAAATAGTCCTTAACCATATTAACGTTTTTAAGCACGTTATCAGCAAGATAACATTCAAGGTTTCCGCCAACGTATAGTTCTTCTAAAAAAGCGTACGGAACAAGTTTTTCATTTAAACGGTCGATACTAAATTTATCCGAACAACTAATCGTACGACTTTGTTCTTTAAAACAAGTTCCGTCAAATTCCCAATAAATTTTCAGTTCGTGCTTTGCAATATCGTATAGTTTTTCGGTGGTTATAAGCTGATTATCGGTAGAAAAAGAAAAAACTTCTCTTTCAAACAGTTTGGTAACTGTACTATTTACACTATATATACTTAGAATTTTCTTGTCGCCGTCTAAATGAACGTATATCATACTAACGCCGTTAATTGTAAAAGCATCAATGGTTGCGCAAGTTGCTTCAAAATTATAGTTTTGGGCAAAAAAATCATCTGGTGTTTCAATAGAAAGTTTTAATCCGTTTTCGTTGAATACTGTTATAACGGCAAAGTCAAATTTTTTTTGCGATAAAATCTTAAACTGGTCGCTCTTAACGTGTTTAATAAATTTAATAAGATAACCGCCTTTCATATCGGTAACACAAACGTTTTCGGGCGGTGAGAAAATGAATTTATCGTCAAGCAAAACGTTCACGGTACTGATATTTGGAACTAGTGGGCAAATTTCTATAAACGGAACGCTGTTTGGCTCAACGGATATGGACTTTACCGTATCGAACACCGTACCGTAATATATTCCGTTAATCTTTATAACGGCAGGATAGTTTGAAGAAAAATAATAATACATATCAGTAAATGGTATGTATAATTTTACTTTATTATGTCAATAATCTCTTCGTAAAAATTATTTTTAAGGAGATTATTATGGAAAAAATTTACGGATACAAAACAAGCGACGTGTTAGAGCTTGCAAGGTTTATCAAAGAACGCAAAAACAGTTCGCTATCGTCTACGTTTGAAAGGTACGGTGCACTTCACGGCAAAGCAAAGGGTACGGTGAGAAATCTTTATTACGCCTTGGCAAAAAAAAGTGCCTTTGATACCGAATTTTGCAATAAATATCTTGACGGACAGCCTATATCGGTAAGCAAAATAGTTGAGTTTAGCAAAAACGAAGAAAAAGCACTCATAAAAGATATTTTGATTGCTAAAAAGGGTGGAAGGTCTGTCAGAAGTGCGATTATGGAACTTTCAAACGGCGACGGCAAAGTTGCGTTAAGGTATCAAAATAAATTTAGAAACGCAGTTAAAAATAAACCCGAACTCATTGCAGAGATTGTTAAAGAATTAAAAGACAGTGGTCAAGATATTTCGCCAAGCGTTATTGAAGATAACCCACTATCAAGTGTTTCTGACGTGCAGTTAAAAAAACTTAAAAGTGAAATAAACGGCTTGGTTGGAAAAATTTCACTTAAAATTCGCCGTGAAAACGAACTTCTTAAAAATCGTATTGCTGTTTTAGAACGTGAAAATTTAAAACTTATGAACTTGCTTTACGGCACAAAAAATTGCTCTTGTTCTAAAAAATATTTAAAAAATAACGCCGACAACCAACTACTCAATTAATTTTTTGTTGATTTCTCAACAAATTATTAAAAATTGTTGATTTATCAACTTTTTTGTAGTATAATATATCCGTAAGCTTAAATTTTAGGAGAGCATTATGGATTTATTTAAAAAATGTGAAAATCTTGAAAAGGTAAGGTTTGCAAAAGAGCAAGGGATTTACCCATACTTTCACCAACTCAATTCAAAGCAAGGTCCACAAGTTGTAATGGAAGGCAAAGATATTATTATGATAGGGTCTAATAACTATCTTGGGCTTACGTCTCACCCCGAAGTAATCGAAGCGGGGGTTAAGGCGTTGGAACGTTTTGGCAGTGGATGTTCTGGCAGTCGATTTTTAAACGGCACGCTTTCTACTCACGTTGAACTTGAAAGAGAACTAGCAGATTTTCTTAAAAAGGAAGACGTTGTTACTTTTTCTACGGGATTTCAAAGCAATTTGGGCATAATTAGTGCTATTGCGGGCAGAAACGACTATATTTTATGCGATAAAGAAAACCACGCAAGCATTTACGATGGTTGTAGACTTTCATTTGCAAAAATGCTAAGATATAACCACTCTGATATGGAAGATTTAGAGCGTCAATTAAAGAGCATTGACACTTCGGTTTCGGGCATTTTAATTGTTACGGACGGTGTGTTTTCAATGGGTGGAGATATATGTAAACTTCCCGAAATAGTCGCTCTTGCAAAAAAATACGGCGCAAGAGTAATGGTTGACGATGCGCACGGACTTGGCGTTTTGGGTGAGCACGGCAGAGGCACGGCAGAACATTTCGGTTTAGAAAATGAAGTTGATATTTATATGGGAACTTTTTCAAAGTCGCTTGCTAGTCTTGGCGGTTATATGGCGGCAAAAAAAGAAGTTTGCGAATATGTTCGCCACGTTTCACGTCCGTTTATCTTTTGCGCAAGTATAACGCCTGCTAACGTTGCGTGCGCAAGAAAGGCGCTTGAAATATTAAAACGTGAGCCTGAAAGGGTAAAGGCATTAAAAGATATAAGCAACTATATGCGCAACGGCTTAAAAGCAAACAACGTGGATATAATAGCCATTGATGAAACGCCTATTATACCTATCTACACTTACGAAGATGAAAAAGCGTTTATGGCGTGCAGAATGCTTTTTGACCGTGGTGTATACGTTAATCCCGTTGTTTCCCCAGCAACGCCTGTCGGTCAAGCACTACTTAGAACAAGTTACACTGCAACGCACACCAAAGAACAGATGGATAGAGCAATAGATAAAATAGTTGAAGTGTTAAATATATTAAAAAATCAATAGAAATTACGCCCTGTGAAAAAATATATTCACAGGGCGTTTAATTTAATTGACATTGCGTTATAATGGTAATATAATATTAATTGCAACTAAAAAGGTTGCAATTAATATAGGTGAAAAATGAAGCTTTCTTCTAAGACGCATTACGGGCTTATAGCGTGCCACATTTTAGGTAAAAATTACCCCGATAACCCCGTGAGCGCAAGCACACTTGAATCTTATATTTCGGTGTCGGGCAAATATCTTGAAAAGATTATGCGAATGCTAAGCCGTAGAGGGATAGTAACCGCAAACCGTGGTGCTACGGGTGGTTATTTTCTTGCAAAAGCGCCAGAACAAATCACGATAGGTCAAATCGTTAGGGCGCTTGAAGACGATATGGAAATTATAGAGTGCGTTAAGGACGGCGGTAAGTGTAAGTGCTGTCCGTCAAGCGGTGTATGGAAGAAACTTTACACGGGTATAAACGCCATACTTGACGGTATGACGTTAAGGCAAATGATAGACGGTGAGTTGCATTAAGGAGAACTATGGATAAAGAAATTATATATTTTGACCACGCGGCGACTACGCCCGTTTGCAAAGAAGCGTTAGAAAAAATGTTGCCGTATTTTACGGACGTTTTCGGTAATCCAAACAGTCAACACGCATTTGGTAGAGAAGCGGTAAAAGCCGTTGACGATGCGCGCGATTCGATTGCTAAGTATATTAACGCAAAGCCAAGTGAATTATACTTTACTTCGGGTGGAACGGAAAGTGATAACTGGGCGCTTCGTGGCATTGCGAACGCTTATAAGAGCAAAGGTAATCACATTATTATAAGCCCAATAGAGCACGCAGCAATGATAGTTACTGCAAAGGCGCTTGAAAAAGAAGGATTTAAGGTCGACTATATGAAAGTTGATGAATACGGTTTTGTTGACCTTGAACACTTAAAGTCAATCGTAACGCAAGAAACCATTTTCGTAGGCTGTATGATGGCAAATAACGAAGTTGGCACTATTGAACCTATTAAAGAGATTGCAGAGATTGCTCATTCGGTTGGCGCTGTTATGTTTACCGATGCAGTTCAGGCGGCAGGCGTTATTGATATTGACGTAAAGGCGCTTGGCGTTGATATGATGAGTATGAGTTCGCATAAGATTTATGGACCAAAAGGCGTGGGTGCGCTTTATATTAGAAACGGACTTAAAGTTCAAAGTATCTTAACGGGTGGGCATCAAGAGAGAATGAAGCGTGGCGGTACGACTAACGTCCCTGGTATTGTTGGTTATGCCGAAGCGTTCAAGATTGCTAAGCGTGATATGGATAAAAATTTTGAATACGTTTCAAGTTTGCGTGACCATTTTATAGATAGGGTTTTAACAGAAGTTCCGTTTGTTAAGCTTAACGGACCAAGACAAAATAGGTTGCCTGCAAACGCTGACTTTTCATTTAAGTTTATCGAAGGGGAATCAATCCTTTTCAGTTTAGACTTAGCAGGTATAGCCGTTTCGTCAGGCTCAGCGTGTTCGTCAGGTTCGCTTGAACCGTCACACGTTTTGTTAGCGCTTGGTCTTCCCGAAGAACTAGCACACGGCTCAATAAGGTTTTCGTTCGGAAAACACAATACGATAGAACAAGTAGATTATGCGGTGGAAACAATTAAATCGGCAGTTCAAAGACTGCGTGAAATGTCCCCGCTATTTAATGCACAAGGAGATATTAAGTATGTATAGCGAAAAGGTAATGGAAGCGTTCAAAAATCCCAAAAACGTTGGTGAAATTGAAAACCCAAGTGGAATAGGCACGGTCGGCAACGCAAGTTGTGGAGACATTATGCAAATTTCACTTAAAATAGAAAACGATATTATCGTCGATGCTAAGTTTAAAACTTTCGGCTGTGCTGCGGCTATTGCAACAAGTTCAACCGCAACCGATATGATTATAGGTATGACCGTTGAAGACGCATTAAAGGTTACCAACAAAAAAGTTATTGAATGTCTTGGCGGACTTCCGTCGCAAAAAATTCACTGTTCAGTTCTAACAGAAGAAGCAATTAAAAAAGCAATAGAAGACTATCAAGCAAAGAAAAACGCATAAATCGACAAATTTTGCCCATAATATTTTTAATTACAAGGAGGAATTATGGACGATAAGTTTTTATGCGGTATGCTTCTTGGCGTTTTAGGCGGTGCGGTTTTAGCAACCAATTCTGCCAAGGCAAGACAACTTGTTAAAGATGGTCAAGAGCAAGTTAAACAAAAAGTTGACGAATTTTCAAAAAACGCAAAGAAAAATAATGAAGAATAACTCAAAACCACCACTTTAAGTGGTGGTTTTGATTGTAAAAACAGGTAAAATATGGTACAATAAACTTGTGGAAAGATTTTTGTGCCTTGATATAGGCGATAAAAGAATAGGTGTTGCAGTTTCAGACCCGTTTAACTCTTACGCGCTTCCGGTTGAAACGTATAACAGAAAAAATCTAAAAACCGACCTTGAAAAGATAAGTTTTTACGTTAAGGAAAAGTGTGCTACTGCACTTGTTTGCGGACTGCCCGTGAACTTTGACGGTACGCCCTCAATTCAAACGCAAAAAGCCAAGTATTTTATTGAAAGGCTTAGTGAGATTATGGACGTTGAAATTTATACCGTAGACGAAAGGTGCACTACTTGCGAAGCGGAAGATACTTTAATCGGGCAAGGAAAGAGTAGGGAAGAACGCAAAAAGTTCGTTGACAGTCTTGCCGCTGCATCTATTTTACAAGGATTTTTAAACGATAAAAATAAAGGCTCTTGTCGCAACTAACGGTTGATAAAGAGCAAATAAAAAACTACGCAATAGGTTGTTAAAGTCCTTGCCAATATGTAAACTATTGACTTCGGACGTTTGCCTACTCTTGCTTGCTTTTTATTCGCCCTTTTAAAATCAACCATTTATTGTGACAAAAGCCAAAATAAAAAGTCAAAATAAAAGGAGAATTATTATGAGCGAAAAAGAAAAGAAATGTACTTGCGGTTGTGACGAACACGGCTGTGCTGACCACGAATGTGATTGTGACGATTGCGACGACATCGTTGAACTTACTACCGACGACGGAAAAAAACTTAAATTTTACTTTGTAGGAACTATTGAATACAAAGGTAAAAACTATTCGGCTTTTGAACCTGCTGAACAAATCGACGGTATTGAAGATGACGATTTGGTTATATTTGAACTTGCTGGCGACGACGAAGAAACTGCTGACCTTCTTCCCGTTGAAGATGAAAAGCTTCTCGATGAAGTGTTTGAAGAATTTTGCAGGGTTTTAGAAGAAGACGAACTTGCCGATGAAGCAATGAGTTTAGAACCTGACGAAAAGTAAGAAAAATATTAGTGGCGTAGCGAAATTTTCGCTACGCCACGTTTATTATGTTTATTCAAAAAAAAGTTAACAAAATTCAAAACTTTTTTTCAATTTGGTATTGACAAACATATAATAATAAGGTAAAATATGGATAACAAAATTTAGGAGGCTTATTTTATGGCAAAGAAAAAATCCAAAAAAAATAATGATATTGCAAAATATACCGTGTTTGCATCTGTACTTTTAGGTATAGTTGCAGTTGTAATGATGTTTTTACCTGCTGTTGCAATTAAAGACAGTGAAACAAGTTACACAGGTCTTCAACTTGCTTTCGGGTATTCAAAGACCGTTGAAGGTTGGGGCGACAGTATAATTACTACTGCTTACGCAGGTTTTTCATTTATGAACCTTTTAACTTACATACTTGCAATAGTTGGTATTGTATTCACCGTACTTGGTGCAATGGGTAAGGGTGGTAAGTTCGCTACTTTTATTTCTGCCGTTGCATTTATCGCAAGTGGTGTGTTCTTCTTCTTGCAGGGCTCATTTTGTGTTCCGCTTGAAGGAATGGAGGGTCTTGTAGGACTTCTTGGTGGCAACATAAAAGATTACTTTGTTATCGGTGCTGGTGCAATAATTGGTGGTATCACATCAATCCTTGCTGGAATTTGTGCTTTGGCAAAAATTGTTTTAAGCAAATAAAAAAACAAAAATTTTATTACAAATATACATAGAAAATCGGGTAAAATTGTACCCGATTTTTTATAGCCAATTTTACTTGGTTTAATTGGTAAAAAGTGTTGTTTTTTAGTGGTTTTTGACCCAAAAAACGCCAAAAAACCGCAAAAAATTTCATATATTAAAGCGTTAAATTACTGTTAAAAGCAAACAGATAGTGTTAAATTTTAACATATTTTTCCAATAATCGAAAAAATGTGTGAAAAATTTTCAAAAAATTTTTAAAAACCTATGAAAAACGCTTTACATTTTTTGTCGAATGTAGTATAGTATCATTGTCGAAAAGGAAACGACCTATCGGCAACTAAAAAAGCTCATCATTTTCCCCCTTATCATATATTATTCAGGAAGCAGTTAACAGTGTTAATTGCTTTTTGAATTTTTAAATACTTTCGTGCGTTTTCAACTTGCAACTAAATAAGTGCTTCCTTCTCCTACGCTAACGCTACGGAGCACTAGACCGTCAAAGTAAGCAAGTCAAAGTCGTGCAGTCCGCAGTTAACAGTGTTAATACTCTATGAGCTATTTGTTTTGAAAAAACAAATAGGACTAGCGTCCTTACACAAAACTTCATTTTGTGTGCTCAATCGTGCAAAAGAACAACGGCTACTAATTTGCAAGCAATAGATAACCGTTATTCTTTTTTTGCTTTTTGAATTTTTAAACCTAAAAGTTTATATACGGCGTAATACGTCGTTTACTGCTTAGTGTTTTGACTTCGATAACCAGACGGTTAATCTCACTCTTTTCCGCAGTTGAGCCTAGCCACGCTCGTTTCTAACTTTTTATATTGTATTTATAGTCTTGTATCTAAACTTTTAGGGAATACTTTCGTACTTTTTCAACTTACAACTAAATAAATGTTTCAAGTGTTAATTTATTTTGTTTTTTAAAAGTTATGTGCTATTATATATAATATATTATAGTTAGGAGATTATTATGGATAAAGGTAAAATTGCAGTTGAAAATTTTAATAGTGGGCTAAATTGTTGTCAATCGGTGGTGCTTGCTTTTAAAGATGAAGTAGGACTTTCAGAAGATGCGCTAAAAAAAGCGTCAATAGCATTTGGTGGGGGACTCGGTAGGCAAAGACTTACTTGTGGCGCTGTTTCGGGAATGTGTATGGTTATAGGCTTGTTAAAGAGTGACGGGATAGATAAAATTAAAGCTTACGAATACGTTCAGCAAGCGTGTAAACTATTTAAGGAACAAACAGGTTCTATAATATGCTCTGAACTTTTAAGTGATAAAAAGATACCTTGTGCAGAGCTTTGCCGTATCGCAACCGAAATTGCTCAAAAAATTTGTTTTAAATAAATTTTAAAAAAGTATTGAAATATACTAAAAGATGTGTTATGCTATAAGAAAAGGATAAGGAGGTTTTTTATGGATTATAATGAAAATACCCAAAATGAACGTAACGATGAACAGTTAGAAACTGCAATCGAAACAACAGCCCCCGTACCCGTAAAGAAAAAAAGTGGTAAATATAAGGCGCTTTGGATAATTACGCCCATACTGTATTCTTTGGTAACGCTGTTTTTAGTATATACTTTATATGATACAGTTGTTGGTGCAAACCCCGATACGTTAGGGCTTTCGCTTGCGTTGTGGCTTACGTTGTTTCTTATTATTTTTGGTACGTTCGGCTATATTGCGGCAATGATACCAGCAATAATAGGATTGATATTAACTATCGTGCGTAGACCTAGCGGACTTAGAGTAGGGCAACTTATATATTTTATAGTGTTTACTATATTGCCTATATTAAGTTGGATTGCGTTTACCGTTATTGTTCCTTTATTACAATAAACTTTAACCCGTCGATAAAACGACGGGTTAATTTATTTAATGCGTTATTGCTTGCATTAGTTTTGCCGTTTGTGGTACAATTATGTATAGTTAGTTGGTTTATTTCGCAAAATATTAAGCAGAAGAAGGTGAATTATGCTTGACGAAAGGTGTTTGCATCTGCTTAATTTAATAAACAACGAATGTAACGGCTCGGGTTATAAGGTGTTTGAAATTTCCGATTTAACAAGTGCGTTTCCCACTAGTCTTTCAATGGACAACGATGCGGTTAGGGAGTGCATAAACACTTTATCACAGCGTGAATATATAAGCGTTAAATACGAAGACGAGGCGGAAATTTGTGTTCTTCCGCTTTCAAAAGGTCGATTTTTAGCCGAAAAAAGTATTGACGAAGAAGTTTTGCGTGCAAAAGAAATGCGCAGTTATTTTTTATATTCGTTTTTTGGCGCACTAACGGGCGGAGCGGTTGCAAGTACACTCGGCATAATCGTTTCTTTATTGGTGAAATGATATGCTCAGTAGAAACGAAAATAAAGTGATGTCAGCCCTATTTAAGGAGTGCAAAAATAAAAACGCGTTACTTATAAGCCCGACCGACCTATTAAAATTATCGGGCGAAGGCGTGCTGACCTTAACTGAACTTGAACGTGTGGTTACCGACTTACACTCTGACGGATATTTTGACCTTGTGTATTCGGATAGGCGTGGTGAAAAGGTTTACTGCATTTGTCTTACGAATAAAGGCAAGGGATATTTAAGAAATCAAAAGGTAATAAAGCGCAACCTTATATTTAGGCTTTTCGTAAGCATAGGGTTTGCATTTTTAAGTTTTATTATAGGGCTTATTTTAAAAGCCGTTTTTAAGTGAGATATGGAGCATAGAGATTTTAAACTTCATTCTAAATTTAAGCCTACGGGCGACCAACCGCAGGCTATTGAAAAGCTTACCGAAGGCTTGCGTGACGGATTGAGGACGCAAGTCCTTTTGGGCGTTACGGGAAGTGGTAAAACTTTTACGATGGCAAACGTAATTGCAAACGTAAACCGTCCGGCATTAATAATTGCGCACAACAAGACACTTGCCGCTCAACTTTGCAATGAGTTTAGAGAGTTCTTTCCCGAAAATAGAGTGGAGTTTTTCGTTTCGTACTACGACTACTACCAACCCGAAGCGTATATTCCCACGACTGACACTTACATAGAAAAAGACCTTGCAATAAATGACGAAATAGATAAACTTCGCCACTCGGCAACCTGTTCACTTTCAGAGCGTACCGACACCATAGTTGTCGCATCCGTTTCGTGCATATATGGTCTTGGCGCACCCGAAGAATATTATAGGCTAGCCGTATCCTTGCGCCCCGACGATGAAATTAGTAGGGACGAACTTATGCGCAAGTTGGTTTCAATTCAGTATACTAGAAAGGATATTGACTTTTCGCGTTCATCTTTCCGTGTGCGTGGCGATATTGTGGATATATTTCCGTCGTCTAACACTGAAATTTTGATTCGTGTTGAATTTTTTGGTGATACGATAGACAGAATTTGTGAAGTGGAATTTGTTTCGGGCAGGGTAATTTCCGAACTTAAACACGCCGTAATTTTTCCTGCAAGCCACTATGCTGTTGCACAGGAAAAACTTAACCTTGCCGTGTTAGCAATAGAAAACGACCGCGACCAAGAAGTGCAGTTTTTTAATGAGGACGGAAAACTTATCGAAGCGCAACGCTTAAAACAGCGTACCGATTACGATATAGAGATGATTAAAGAAATAGGTTTTTGCAAGGGTATAGAAAATTACAGCCGTTATTTTGACGGCCGTGAGATAGGCGAACCGCCCTTTACTTTGCTTGATTATTTTCCTAAGGATTTTATAGTGTTTATTGATGAATCGCACATGACTATTCCGCAGATAGGCGCAATGTATAACGGTGATAGGTCAAGGAAAACTAATCTTGTAGATTACGGGTTTAGGCTTAAATCTGCTTTTGATAACCGCCCCTTAACCTTTAAGGAATTTGATGCAAGGGTTGGGCAGTTGATTTGTGTTTCTGCAACGCCTGCGCCTTATGAAATGGGTGAAGCGGGGCAAGTGGTTGAACAGTTAATTCGCCCGACAGGTCTAATCGACCCAGAAATTACGGTTAAGCCTACTAAAAACCAAATTGATGATTTACTTATCGAAATAAATAAAGTGGTAGCCGATAAAGGTCGTGTGCTTATAACCACTCTTACCAAACGTATGGCAGAAAGTCTAACTGAATACCTTAAAGAAAACGGAGTGCGTGTAAGATATATGCACAGCGATATAGACACTATGGAAAGAATTGAAATAGTATCTGCGCTTCGTAACGGTGAATACGACGTTCTTTGTGGTATCAATCTATTAAGAGAAGGTTTAGACTTGCCCGAAGTTAAACTCGTCGCAATATTAGATGCTGATAAGGAAGGCTTTTTAAGGAGCGAAACGTCGCTCATTCAAACGATAGGGCGTGCGGCTCGTAACGCTGACGGACGTGTAATAATGTATGCGGACGTTATTACGGGAAGTATGAAACGTGCAATCGATGAAACGGAAAGGCGTAGAAAAGTTCAAGACGAATACAACAAGGCGCACGGAATAACGCCTAAGACGATTATAAAAGAAGTTGTCAACACGCTTGAAATCACTAAAAAGACCGATAAGGTTAAGGACGTTAAAAAGCAAGATATCCCCGAAGAAATAGAAAAACTTAAAGCACTTATGAAGATTGCATCTGCTAATCTTGACTTTGAAAGGTGTATTGAAATTCGTGATACGATAGCAAAACTTAAATTAAAAATGAGAAAATAACTATGGATTATATAAAGATTAAAGGCGCAAAAGAAAATAACCTAAAAAATATTGACGTAACTATTCCTCGTGATAAACTTGTAGTGTTTACGGGGCTTTCGGGTAGCGGAAAGAGTACACTTGCCTTTGAAACCATTTATGCAGAGGGGCAAAGGCGTTACGTTGAAAGTTTGTCAAGTTATGCTCGTATGTTTTTAGGGCAAATGGAAAAGCCTGACGTTGAGTCTATCGAAGGCTTGTCTCCGGCAATTTCTATCGACCAAAAAACCACTTCGCACAATCCACGTTCAACCGTAGGCACGGTTACGGAAATTTACGATTATTTCCGTTTGCTTTTTGCAAGAGTGGGCGTTCCACACTGCCCAAACTGCGGTAGGGAAATTTCACGCCAAACTGTCGACCAAATTGCCGATAAAGTTATGGCACTATCTGAAAATACAAAAATTTTAGTAAACGCACCCGTCGTTCGTGGGAAAAAAGGCGAATACACAAAGCAACTTGAAGGGTATAAAAAAAGCGGATTTGCTCGTGTAGAGATTGACGGCGTTCTTTACGACCTTGGCGAAGATATTAAACTTGACAAAAATAAAAAGCACGAAATAAACGTTGTCGTTGATAGACTTATTGTTAAGGACGGTATTGAAAAAAGGCTTTCGGACAGTTTAGAGACTGCATTAAAACTTGCCGACGGACTAGTTTTAATATCAGTGGTTGGTGGGGAAAGTTTCCTTTATTCTACCAAATATTCTTGCCCCGACTGTGGAATAAGCATTGAAGAAATTGAGCCAAGATTGTTTTCGTTTAACAACCCTTACGGCGCTTGCCCAGAGTGTTCGGGCTTAGGATTCCGTAACGAAATTGATGAAAATCTTGTGGTAAGGGATAAAAACAAGTCTTTGCGTGAGGGCGCAATGACCATTACGGGTTGGAACTTAGATAACGGCAAGATGGCAAACCTTTATTTTGAAGCGCTTGCAAAGCACTATAATTTTAGCCTTGACGTACCCGTAAAAGACTTGCCCGAAAACATTTATAAAATGATGCTTTACGGCAACAATGGTGAAAAGATTAGAATTTCATATCAAACACGCACAATGAGTGGCAGTTACGATGCGTCTTGGGAAGGGATTATTCCCAACCTTGAAAGAAGATACCGTGAAACGACAAGTGATTATACAAAAATGGAAATTGAACGGTATATGACGGTAAGCCCTTGTAATACTTGCCACGGTAAACGGTTGAGAAAAGAAGCACTTGCAGTAACAGTTGGGGATAAAAACATTTCAGAACTCACCGATATGAGCGCTGGTGAACTTTATGAATTTATTAGCGCCTTAAAGTTTGACGTTACTAAAACGCTTATATCCGAACCTATCATAAAAGAAATAAAAGCAAGGCTTAAATTCTTGATTGACGTAGGCTTAAACTATCTTACGCTTTCAAGAAGCGCATCGACGCTTTCGGGTGGCGAAGCGCAAAGAATAAGGCTTGCAACACAGATAGGCAGTGGGCTTACGGGCGTACTTTACATTCTTGATGAGCCAAGCATTGGACTTCATCAACGTGATAATGAAAAACTTATCGGCACGCTTAAAAAACTGCGTGACTTAGGTAATACTTTAATAGTGGTTGAACACGATGAAGACACTATGCGTACGGCTGATTTTATAGTTGATATAGGTCCAAAGGCTGGCGTACACGGTGGCGAAGTGGTAGCGTGCGGCAGCATTGAAGACATTATGAACGAGCCACGCTCAATAACGGGCGATTATCTTGCGGGGCGTAGAAAAATTGAAGTACCGCCAGCAAGAAAAGCACCCGACGGCAGATACTTAACCGTAAAGGGTGCAAAACAAAACAACTTAAAAAATATAGACGTTTCTTTCCCTGTCGGTTTAATAACGGCAGTAACAGGCGTTTCAGGTAGCGGAAAGAGTTCGCTTGTAAACGAAATAATTTATCCTAAGCTTGCCTATGAACTTAACGGCGCCAAGACACGCAGTGGCGTTTGCGATAAGATTGAGGGGATAGAACATTTTGACAAGGTTATAGAAATAGACCAGTCACCCATAGGTAGAACGCCTAGAAGCAACCCTGCAACTTATACGGGCGTATTTTCTGCAATAAGAGATTTGTTTGCTGCAACCCCCGACGCAAAGGAAAGGGGGTATAAATCGGGTAGATTTTCCTTTAACGTTGCCGGTGGTCGCTGTGAAAACTGTGAGGGCGACGGCGTAATAAAGATAGAAATGCACTTTCTTCCCGATATGTACGTTCCTTGCGAAGTTTGTAAAGGTCAGCGTTATAATAGGGAAACTTTGCAAGTTAAGTATAAAGGCAAAAACATCAGTGACGTTCTAAATATGACCGTTGATGAAGCGTGTGAGTTCTTTAAGCCAATCGCTTCTATATATAATAAGATTAAAACATTACAAGACGTTGGCTTAGGGTATATTAAACTTGGTCAAAGTTCAACCACCCTTTCAGGCGGTGAAGCACAAAGGGTAAAACTTGCCACCGAACTATCTAAACGTGCAACAGGAAAGACACTTTATATTCTTGACGAACCCACCACGGGCTTACACAGTTACGACGTGGATAAACTCTGCACCGTGCTTATGCGATTGCAAGAAGCAGGCAACACCGTGATAATAATTGAACACAATCTTGACGTTATAAAACTTGCCGACCATATCATAGACTTAGGTCCAGAAGGTGGAAACGGCGGTGGAACTATCGTTGCTAGCGGTACGCCCGAACAAGTGGCAGAAAACCCTTTAAGTTATACGGGACAGTTCTTAAAAAAGATTTTGTAATAAAAAGAAAAACGCAAAACCATAATTACTAAACGAATAATGGTGTTTGCGTTTTATTTTTTGATATCAGTTCTTCCCAACAAAAAGTCAATGGATACTTCAAAGTAATCTGCCAAAGATAAAAGATAATCAATAGATGGTAGTGTATGACACCGCTTCCATTCGGATATGTGAGTTTTTGTAAAGGGCATTACGTTTGCAATTTGAGAATCCTTAACGCCTTTTTCATCTCTTAATATAATATATCTATCGTGAAAAGAGGAGGGAGCGTTAGATTTTAAAAATTCATTTTCCTCTGTATGACCTAATAAATAATCCAAAGATAAATCACAATAATCACAAATTTTAATAAGTATACGAACGGACGGAATTATACCGAAATTAGATGCAAGTCTTAGAACGGGCATACTGACATTAACCGCTTTTGAAAAATCTTTCAGCGAAAGGTCGCTTTCATCAATTAGCTGATTAAAACGTGTCTTAAATTCATTCGATATTCTAATTGTATCTTCGGGAATTTTTGCCATATTATCCTTGTTGTACGTCATTTTCTACAAAACTTGTCAATTTTATACAAAATACGACATAATTCTGCGTACAGTTTTCTTGCTTTTATGTACTTACTATGTTACACTATTTTCACAGTTAAAAAGTACAGTTAAATTGCATACTGTACTAATTTTTATAAAAGGAGTAGGTTATGGACAGAAAAATTAAGGAATTTATTACAAACTTTGAAAAGATGACAGGAGAAGAGAGAATTGATTTTTATGAAAAACACGTTAAATCAAATGAAGTGAACGGAAATTCAGAATTTGATTTTGACGATTACATTTACACTTGTATACAAAAAATAGATTATAACAATAAAGATTTGAAAATTTATTATGAAAATCTTCCAACAATAACATTTAAGAATATATCATTTGTAACTTGCAAAGAAAAGTTTATACAATTGTTACCTGTCATAAA